>JAFKKQ010000511.1 GCA_017304505.1 Hyphomicrobiales bacterium
TCCGTGAACGGCTCGAAGCCGGTGACGACCGGGTCGCGGATCTTCATCTATGGCGGGTTGGCCCCGGACACACCGCGGTGGTGATTGCCATCGTCAGCGACGAGCCGCACGAGCCCGATCATTACAAGCGGCGACTCCACGATCTCGCCGGTCTCTCCCACATCACAGTGGAGGTGCAGCGCTGCCCGCATCACGAGCCGGGGTTAGCCGCCTGACCACTACGCCAGCCGGAGCAGGGCAAGCCCGCCGACGATCATCGCGGCAGCACCGATCCGCGCCGGCCGCAGCGGCTCCTTGAGCACAGTCACGGCGATCAACGCCCCGAACAGCACGCTGGTCTCGCGCAGCGCCGCAACGATGGCGATAGGCGCTTTCGTCATTGCCCAGATCGCGATGCTGTAGGACACCACCGCGAGCGCGCCGCCGCCAAGCCCGGTTTTCCAGAACGGCACCATCGCCGGCAGCACCGCGACCCCACGCCGTGCCAGTGCATAAATCACCACCACCGGTGCGATGCCGACGAACAGAACCAGCGAGTAGGCGGCGGCCCTGCCCTCGCCGGCAAGCCGCGCGCCGACGCCATCAACCACCGAATAAGCGCAGACCGTCACCGCCGTGAACAGCGCGAAACCGACCGCGCGCCGGTCGAACCCGACGAGGTCGCGGCCGCCGCGCAGCGATAACAGCAGCACCCCGGCCGCGAGCAGCACCACGCCGCCCCAGCCAAACAGGCCCAGCCGCTCGCCGACGAACAGCGTCGTCATCGTCGCGGTCATCAGCGGCGCTGCGCCGCGCGCGATTGGATAGACCTGCCCCATATCGCCCGCGCTGTAGCTTTCGATCAGCCCGGCGAAATAGAACAGGTGGATCGCAATGGACGCGACGAGCCACGGCCACGACGCCGGCGCGGGCCAGCCCGCGAACGGCAAGCCTGGCAACGCCACCAGCGCTGCGCCGATGGCGATGAGAACCGTCGTGGCCAGCGGGTCGAGCGTACGCTTGATGCCGGCATTCCAGCCGGCGTGACAGGCCGCCGCGAACAAGACCGCCGCGAAGACGGCAAAACTCATGACCCAAAGCTCATGGCCTGCGGTTCATCGCGGTGTCAGGCCCGCGCGCGCTGCGTCGCCGCCGGCCAGAGCTTGGGCGAGGCGCGCTGGTATTGCGGCGCGCGCGCAACATCGGCGCTGAGCGCCTGCGCCGCATGCCAGCCCCAGCGCGGATCGTCGAGCATGCCGCGGGCCAGCGCCACCATGTCGGCCTTGCCTTCGGCGACAATCGCCTCGGC
>JAFKKQ010000070.1 GCA_017304505.1 Hyphomicrobiales bacterium
GCCGGCGCCGACCGTCCAGCCGACGCGGGTGTCGCTGACGCTGCCGAAGCCGAATGGCGTGGCTTTGACCTCGCCGACCGCCAAGCCGCCGGTGATGTAGGGCATGACGCGATCGAAGGCATACCCGAGGCGGCCGCGGACCGTGCCAAGCCAGCCGACCTTGGTTTCGCAGCCCAGCGGACAGTTGGCATTGGCGAAGCTGCCTTTGAGGTCAGCCCAGTCGATGTCGCCTTCGAGGCCAAACACCCACGGGCTGCCAACGCCCTGCCAGTTGTAGCCGGCGGTCGCGCCGACCAGTCCACCGGAAGGGTCGGCACCGCCGATGCCGCTCCAATCCGATTTACCCCAGCCGTAACCGCCGTTGATACCGACGTAAAAACCTGTCCACGAATAACCCGGCGCGAAGACCGGCGCCTTGGTTGGCGGTGGCATGGCCCGCGGAAGATCGGCCGCCAGCGTTTGCGTGGCGGTCAGAGCGAGCACACCAATTGTTGCGAGAAGTACGCGACGCATACCCACCTCCCGAGTTTGTTCCCAACTGGAAAGCAAACGCGGCCGGAGGGCGGATGGTTCCTGGAATTGCGCGGCGATCCAGAATTTCTTCCGAGACTGTTAGCGCGATCAGAAGTGGTAGTTGACACCGAACCGCAGCATGCCGGATTCGATGCCGTGGCGTGTACCGGTCAGCGAGAAGGTGTCGTCGCCCAGATCGACATAGAGGTATTCGGCGCGAGCGGTCCAATTCCGCATCAGCCCGACCTCCAAGCCGAGGCCGGCGGCCCAGCCGAGCTTCGTGCTGCTTTCGGAGGCGCCGGTGACGGCGTCTTCCAGTTTCAGGGTTCCATAGGCGAGGCCGACGGTGCCGTAGAACATCACGTTGTTCATGGCGATACCGGCGCGGGCCCGCATGGTGCCAAACCAGGGATTGGAGAATTTCCAGCCGGCGAAGCGGTCGTCGGCATCCGACAGTTGCAGATCGGTCTCGCCGCCGAATACGAACTGTCCGCTTTGCCAGTTGTAACCCGCCTGCAGACCGCCGGCGACGCCGGACGGATCTTGCGGCGCGCTCGTCACCGAACCCCACTGATAGCCGAGATTGGCGCCGACATACGGACCCTGCCAGAAATAGGCGTTCGCGGGTGCCGGCGCCGCATAGGACGTCAGATCGGCGCCGGAAGCGGGGGCGGACGTCAATATGAACGCTGCGAGCGCGGCAAACACGAACTTCTGCATCACAATCTCCACACCACACTTCGCCGCGGTCACAGGCGGCGGGTCGCTGTGCCTTCGCTTGAGGCCGTCTGCTCCCGGAGCATCGCTATGATGAGGAGCGGGAAGGTTGGCGGCGTGGCGAAAGGCCGGCACGTTTGTGGAGAATTTATCGAGACTTTTATCTTAACCGTTTCTGAATCGGTAACGATGCCGGACCCTTAACGCTAAGGAATGGTGTATTTGCCCAAGCCCGCAACGAATTCTATTTACCATGCGGGTGGCCTGGGCCGCCGTTGAGCGGAGCGGGCAGATTGCAGATTCGACGCGGTTGAGCACGAAGCGATAGGGAGCCGGCATGGCCGGTCGCGACAAAGACATCGATCCGGCGAGCGAACTCGTCGAGGACGACGAGGAGCAGGCGCTGCCCGAGGGCGAGGAGCCGTCGCGCGCCGCCGAGGGCGGTACGCTGGCGGCCGGGCGCGCCGTGCTGCTGCGGCATGCCAAGCTCGCACCGTCATCGCCCGGCGTCTACCGCATGTTCGATGCGCAAGGCGATGTGCTTTATGTCGGCAAGGCGAAGAACATCAAAAAGCGCTTTGCGTCCTACACGCGGCCGACCGGGCACGACACCCGCATCGAGCGGGTGATTGCGGCCACGGCGGCGGTCGAATTCGTCACCACCGCGACCGAGACCGAAGCGCTGCTGCTTGAGGCCAACCTCATCAAGCGGCTGCGGCCGCGTTTCAACGTGCTGCTGCGCGACGACAAGTCGTTCCCCTATATCCTCATCACGTCGGACCATTGGGCGCCGCAGATCCTCAAGCATCGTGGCGCGCGCTCGCGTCCGGGCAGCTATTACGGGCCGTTTGCCTCGGTGTGGGCTGTCAACCGCACCATCACGGCGCTGCAGCGGGCATTTTTGCTGCGCTCATGCTCCGACGGCTTCTTCGAGAGCCGCTCGCGGCCGTGTCTGCTCTACCAGATCAAGCGCTGCTCGGCGCCGTGCACCCACGAGATTGAATTCTCCGACTACGCCGGACTTGTGCGTGAGGCCAACGCCTTCCTGTCGGGCAAGAGCCAGGCCGTTCGCAAGAATCTTGCGGCCGAGATGGAGCAGGCATCGGCCGCGCTCGACTTCGAGCGCGCCGCGGTCTATCGCGACCGGCTCGCTGCGCTTGCGGCGGTGCAATCGACGCAAGGCATCAACCCTCGCGGTGTGGAGGAGGCCGACGTCTTCGCCGTGCATCAGGAGGGTGGCTTCAGTTGCGTCGAGGTGTTCTTCTTCCGCACCGGGCAGAACTGGGGCAACCGCGCCTATTTCCCCAAGGCGGACCGAACGCTCGGTCCGGGCGAGGTGCTGGGTGCGTTCCTCGCGCAGTTCTATGACGACAAGCCGGCTCCGGCGCTGATCCTGCTGTCGCACAACATTCCTGAGCGCGATTTGCTGGCCGAGGCGCTTGGCGCCAAGAGCGGGCACAAGGTGGAAATCGCGGTGCCGCAACGCGGCGAGAAGAAGGAATTGGTGGCGCACGCGCTGGTCAACGCGCGCGAGGCGCTGGGGCGGAAGCTTGCCGATACGTCGTCGCAGCAGAAGCTGCTCAAGGCGTTCGCCGAGACGTTCGCGCTGCCGCGGGTGCCGCGCCGGATCGAGGTGTACGACAACAGCCATATCCAGGGAACGAATGCGGTCGGCGCGATGATCGTCGCCGGGCCGGAGGGGTTCCGCAAGAACCAGTATCGGAAGTTCAACATCCGCTCGGAGGACCTGACGCCGGGCGACGATTTCGGCATGATGCGCGAGACGCTCGAGCGCCGTTTCAAGCGGCTCATTGCGGAATCGCCGAAGACGAGTGCTGCGGCACCGGAGTCCTTTCCCGCCGAGGTCGAGGAAAGCCCCGAGTACAATGGGCGAGTCGGCGAGGGGGCCATGCCAGGCGAAAACCCGCAAGCGGCGATGGACGCGACGGACACCGAATCGCCGTGGCCGGACCTCGTGCTGATCGACGGTGGGCAAGGCCAGCTCAATGCTGCCCGCGAGACTCTGGCTGCGGTGGGCGCGGCCGATGTTCCGCTGGTCGCCGTCGCCAAAGGTCCCGACCGCGACGCCGGCAACGAGACGATGTATCTGCCCGATCGGCCGCCGGTGAAGTTGCCGCCGCGCGATCCGCTGCTTTACTTCATTCAACGGCTGCGCGACGAGGCCCACCGCTTCGCCATCGGCTCGCACCGCGCGCGTCGCAAGAAAGATATCCGCGAGGCTGGACTTCAGGAAATTCCCGGCATCGGCCCGACGCGAAAGCGCGCGCTGCTGCGGCACTTCGGCACGTTGAAGGCGATCGAACGCGCTTCGCTCGCCGATCTTGCGCGGGTGCCGGGGATCAGCGAGGAGATTGCGCGCAAGATTCACAGCTTTTTCCACGAACGCGCCGGCTGAGCCGGTGGGCAGCATCGGAAGCGAGGCTGCGGTACTGCGATTTGCATAGCTCGGTTCGGGAACCCGATCGTGATCGCTTCAGCCTGTTCAGGCCGCAGCCGGAGGCGTATTGTCCGGCGCCAATGAACAGTTTTTCCAGCACGCGCCTGCCGGCCCGGCCGCTCGCATTGCCCAACCTCCTGACCTATGCCCGCATTGCCGCGGTGCCGGTCGTGGTTGGATTGATGTATTGGCAGAGCATTCTCGATGGCGGGCTCTGGGTCCGCTGGGTTGCGCTTGGTGTCTTCGTCGCGGCCGCAATCACCGACGTCCTCGACGGCTACTTTGCCCGGATGTACGGACAACAGTCCTCGCTCGGGCGCATGCTTGATCCCATCGCCGACAAGCTCCTGGTGGCGTCATGCCTTCTGATGCTGGCCGCCGAGGAAAGCATCCGCGGCTGGTCGCTGCTCGCGGCCGTCATCATCCTTTGCCGCGAAATCCTGGTGTCCGGACTGCGCGAATATCTGGCCGAACTGCGCGTCAGCGTTCCGGTGTCCCGGCTGGCGAAATGGAAGACCACCTGGCAGCTCATCGCCGTCGGGTTCCTGATTGCGGGCGAGGCCGGCGACAAGCTTGCATCCGACATGTTCAAACACGAGATATTGGTCATCACCAACGTCGGGCTCGCGTTGCTGTGGTTGTCCGCCCTGGTTACGCTTTACACGGGGTGGGACTACATGCGCGCGGGCCTGCGCCACATGATCGACTAGAGATGAAGCTTGTCTATTTCGCCTGGGTGCGTGAGCGGGTCGGCAAAGCCGAAGAAGAAATCGAACCGCCGGCGTCGGTCCGGACGGTTGCCGAGTTGATCCGCTGGCTCCGCGGGCGTGGCGACGAATACGCGCATGCCTTCGAGCAGGCCCAATCGATCCGCGCCGCAATCGACCGCAGCCATGTCAAACCCGACGCCGCCATTGCCGGAGCCCGCGAGATCGCCTTCTTTCCGCCGATGACGGGGGGATGAATGCAGCCGACGATCCGCCTTCAGCGTGAGGACTTCGACGCGGCGGCCGAGGCTGCACTGCTGACGCGCGGCCGAACCGATGTCGGCGCCGTCGTCACCTTCGCCGGTGTTTGCCGCGGCGCCGAGTCGGGCGAACCGATCGCGGCGCTCACCCTTGAGCACTATCCCGGCATGGCCGAGACCGAGATCGCCCGTCACGTCGAGGAGGCGCGGACGCGCTGGCCGCTGCTCGGCGTCACCGTCATCCACCGCTATGGGCGGATCGCACCGGGCGAGAACATCGTGCTCGTCATCACGGCGTCGTCGCATCGCCAGGCGGCCTTTGCCGCGGCCGAGTTCCTAATGGATTACCTGAAAACCCGAGCGCCGTTCTGGAAGCAGGTCGAGGGCAAGGCGGGGACCGCCTGGATCGAGGCCAAGGACGACGACAATGCGGCGGCCGCGCGCTGGAAGAAGCCGGCCGGCGACCAGGCCGCGGAATAGCATCCGGCCGACGTGCGCTGGCGGTGTGCGCGACTTGTGGTAGCGTGCCGCGATGGAATCGCGCACCATCCGCCGCAATGTGCTGCGACTGCTCGCCGGGCTTCCGCTGCTCGCGGCGGATCGTGCGCTTGCCGCACCGACCCGGACAGCGTTGATCGCCCGCCTGATCGGCGAGGCGCGGGACTTGCCGCATGTCTCGCAGCGGATCGACTTGATCTCGCGCAAGCTTCTCGGCGTTCGTTACCAGGCCAACACCCTGATCGGCAGCCCCCATCGCCCGGAACGGTTTGTCGTCCGCGACGATGCCTTCGATTGCGTGACATTCTGCGAGGTGGTGCTGGCCGCGGCCATCGCCCGCGATGTCGATGAATTCGAGGCTGCGCTCCGCCGCATCCGCTATGACCACGGCGATGTGCGCTACGACCGGCGCAATCACTATTTTGCCGATTGGTGCCGGCACAATATTGAAAACCGCATCTGCCGGCCGGTTCCGATCGCGCCTCTGGTGACGATCGACAAGACCGTGACGTGGCACCGAGAGTTCGGCAGGCGGCATGTCTCGATTGCCGGCATCGCCAGATCGACATTGCTGGACAACGCACGCCTTCTGGCGCCCGGCGATATCATCGGCTTTGCGTCACAACGGCCGGGACTGGATTTTTATCATACCGGTCTTGTGGCGTTCGGCGCCAAAGGCGAACTCCTGCTGCGCCATGCTTCGCGAAGCCGCGGCCGCGTGGTGGAGGAGAGGATGGCAGCCTTCATCGCCGCCAACCCGGTCAAATATGTCGCGCTGCTGCGCGCCGCCGAAACGACGCCTGTGGCGGCATGGCTTTGAAGCGGCGCAAAGCCCGTCCGCGGCGAAATATGTCCGCTTCGCCATCGCCCGCCCCGACGGTCGCGGCGACCATTCGCTCGCTTGCCGGCCGGCTGAAGGCGGCCAAGCTCGTTTTCGCTCACGGCACAACCGATCCGATGGCCGAAGCGGCCTTCATGGTCGGCGAGACGCTCGGCATTCATCCCGACCACATCGCCGCCCGCGCCGGCATGCGCGTCGCTGCGCGGCAGCAGAAAGCATTGCTTGCGCTGGCGGAGCGCCGCATCCGCACGCGCAAGCCCGCGGCTTATCTGCTCAAGCGCATCTACATGTTGGGCGTCCCGTTTCGCATCGACGAACGCGCCATCGTGCCGCGCTCGTTTCTCGGCGAAATCCTCGACAGCGACCTGTTCGCCGGCGAAGCGTTCTCGCTGCTGCCCGACGACGGCGCGGTCCATCGCGTGCTCGATCTTTGCACCGGCTCCGGTTGTCTTGCGATCCTCGCCGCGCTGCGGTTTCGGGGCGCGATGGTCGATGCCGTCGATCTCTCGAAGGAGGCGCTTGGCCTCGCAGCGACCAACGTGGCGGAGCATCGGCTGAAGCGGCGCGTGCGGTTGCTGCACGGCGATCTGTTCGCGCCGGTGAAGGACAGGCGCTACGACGTGATCGTGGCCAATCCACCCTATGTCGATGGCCGCGGCATGGCCGGCCTGCCGCCGGAATGCCGGCACGAGCCACGGCTTGCCTTCGATGGCGGCAACGACGGCTTGGCCCTGGTCCGGCGGATCGTCGAAGAAGCCGGAAGGCATCTGAACGAGGGCGGCGGTCTGCTCTGCGAAATCGGGCGCGGAAGGAGGGCGCTGGAGCGCGCCTATCCGCGGATGCCGTTTCTCTGGCTCGACACCGAGGCCAGCACCGGCGAGGTGTTCTGGCTCGGCGCGGATCAGCTTCGGTGATTGCGCTTGGGATCGAGCCTCTGGATTCCGGGTTCGCGCTATCGCGCCCTGGAATAACAGCGCGATCATAGCGCGGGGTATTTTCCCCGGTCATTCCGGACGCGCGCTTTCAGCGCGCGAGCCGGAATCCAGATGCGGATTTGGTGCTTATTTCTGGATTCCGGGTTCGCGCCCTTGGCGCGCCCCGGAATGACAAAGGCTGAAAGCCTTCGCCAAAACGCCGGTTCGTCTGAAACCTACGCCGCTGCGGCCTTGCCCTTGGGCTGCACCTCGGCGGTGTAGTCGTCCATGAGTTGCTTGGTGATCGCGCCCGGCGTGAATTTCCACTGCGCGATCTCGGCCACCGCGGTCACCTCGGCGGCGGTGCCGGTGATGAAGCACTCCGAGAAGCCTGACAATTCGTCCGGCATGATGCGCCGTTCGATCACCTCGACGCCGCGCTTCTTGGCAAGTGAGATCGCCGTGGCGCGGGTGATGCCGGCGAGGAAGCAATCGGCGATCGGCGTATGGATCTTGCCGTCCTTGATGAAGAAGATGTTGGCGCCGGTGCATTCGGCGACGCGGCCCTGCCAATCCAGCATCATGGCGTCGGCATAGCCTTTGCGCTCGGCCTTGTGCTTGGAGATGGTGCAGATCATGTAGAGACCGGCGGCCTTGGCGAGGCATGGCGCGGTCGCGGGATCGGGCCGACGATAGTCGGCAAGGTCCATCCGGATGCCCTTGAGCCGCTGCGCCGGGTCGAAGTAGCTCGGCCATTCCCACGTTGCGATGGCGAGATGAATCTTGTTCTGCTGCGCGGTCACGCCAAGCTGCTCGGAGCCGCGCCAGGCGATGGCGCGCACATAAGCTTCCTTCTGGCTGTTGCGCTCCAGGACAAGCTGCTTGGCCGCGTCGATCTCGGCGACG
>JAFKKQ010000512.1 GCA_017304505.1 Hyphomicrobiales bacterium
ACCGGCCGCTGCCGCGCCGAACCGCGAGCGCGCCGTGTACCGCGGTCGATCTGGTGCAACTCGACCGTGTCGTGATGCCGGACCGGACGACGGTCGCATTGACGCCGCCGCCGACGCTTGGTTGCGGCATGGCCGAAGCGGTGGCGGAATGGATTCGCGGCGATGTCGCCCCGGCTGCCGCCGAGCTTGGCGCGCCGCTCAAGTCCATCACCGACAACGATTCCTATGACTGCCGCCCCCGCAACAACGTCAAAGGCGCCAAGCTGTCCGAGCACGGCAAGGGCAATGCCCTCGACATCACCGCGGTGAGACTCCGGAACGGCCGCACGTTCAATCTGACCGACCGACACGTGGCCAAATCGTTTCGCCAGCGGGTGCGTGCCGATGCCTGTGGCCGGTTCTCCACCGTGCTCGGTCCGGGCGATCCCTATCATGCCGAACACATCCATCTCGATCTGGCTGAGCGCAGCAACGGCTACAAGATTTGCCAGTGGGATGTGCTCGAGCCCGAGCAGGTTGCGAAAGGTGTCCCGCTGCCGCCGCGCAAGCCCGCGGCATTGACGCAGAACGAGGCGAAGTCGCGGCGAAAGTTCTAACCGACTTGTGAAGCTCCGATTGATTTGGATTGGAGAGCGGGAAAACAAAAAGCGGCGCTGGATTTAGCGCCGCTTTTAGATTGAGATGACTTCGGCTGATCGGTTCGCGAACCGATCAGTTCATGCGTGGTGTGCTGCCAAGGGCCACGCGGGGATTGAACGGCGAGTCGCCTTCCGATGGCTTGAGCACCACGACCGTCGCGCCGAGCTTGGCACGATTGTAGAGGTCGATCACGTCCTCGTTGGTCATGCGGATGCAGCCCGATGAAATGGCCGAGCCGATGTATTCCGGCTGATTGGTGCCGTGGATGCGGTACAGCGTGTCCTTGCCGTTGGCGTAGAGGTAAAGACCGCGCGCGCCGAGCGGATTATGCGGACCGGGACCGACGAAATCGGGGATATTGCCGAGCCGCTTCTTGATGTCGGCGGTTGGTGTCCACGACGGCCATTCTTCCTTCCGGCCGATCTTGGCAACGCCGGACCACACCAGCGCCTCCTCGCCGACGGTGACGCCGTAGCGGATCGCCTTGCCCTTATCGAGCACGTAATAGAGATAGCGCGCATCCGGGTCGATGACGATCGTGCCCGGCCCCTCCTTGCGGTGGTAGTCGACAATGTGGCGCTGATACGGTTCGGGGATGTTGGCCTTCGCGTAGGGTGGGTTGGCCAGCAGCTTGCGATCGC
>JAFKKQ010000071.1 GCA_017304505.1 Hyphomicrobiales bacterium
TGAGGCAGGTTGTCGCTACGAAGCCGTGGCGAAAATAGCGGCGGTTACCGCAGCGAGCCGTTGATCTTGTCCAATGTGCTGCTGCGGGGGCACAGGGCCTTGGCCGCCAGCGTGTTGAGCGGCGCATCCACGGTGTTGAGGTGGCCGTGCAGATCTTCCGCCTCCGGCTCCACATAAAGCAGGCCGGTGACCACTTGGCCCTTGGCGGCATGCTTTTGCAGGAATGCCATCGCTGCCAGCCGGTCGTGCACGTCGTAGTCTGCATCGAGCTTGCGCAACGCAAGCCGGGTGCCGTCGTGCTGCTCGACCACTTGCACCGAGCCCGGCGCGTAATCGACGGTGATCGGATCGCGGCCGGTAATCACGTCGAGCCGGTTCACGGCATCGTTGTGCTCGCGAACGTAGTCGAAGCTCTTGGTCGAGCCGGCGTGGTTGTTGAACGCGATGCAAGGCGAGATCACGTCGATGAACGACGCGCCCTTGTGCTTGATCGCCGCTTCGATCAGCGGCACGAGTTGGGCTTTGTCGCCGGAGAAACTGCGCGCTACGAAGCTTGCGCCAAGCTGCAGTGCGATACCGACGAGGTCGATGGCGCTGTCGTTGTTGACGAGGCCGCGCTTGCTCTTGGAGCCGCGGTCGGCGGTGGCTGAAAACTGACCCTTGGTCAGGCCATACACGCCGTTATTCTCGACGATATAGGTCATGTTGACGCCGCGCCGCATGGAATGCGCGAACTGACCGAAGCCGATCGAGGCGCTGTCGCCGTCGCCGGACACGCCGAGGTAGATCAGGTCGCGATTGGCAAGGTTGGCGCCGGTGAGCACCGACGGCATACGGCCATGCACCGAGTTGAAGCCGTGCGAATTGCCGAGGAAGTAATCGGTCGTTTTCGACGAGCAGCCGATGCCCGAAATCTTGGCGACGCGGTGCGGTTCGATGGCAAGCTGGAAACAGGCTTCGATGATCGAAGCGGTGATCGAGTCGTGGCCGCAGCCGGCACACAGCGTCGAGATTTTGCCTTCATAATCGCGATGTGTGTAACCGAGATCGTTCTTCGGCAGGCCAGGATGATGGAACTTCGGCTTGGCGATGTAGGTCATGGCGGCTACCCCAATATCCAGGCGTCATTGCCGGGCGTAGCCGTGCGAAGCACGGCGTCGCTTCGTTCGCCCGTGGCCCGGTAGTCCAGCTTACGCGCTATGCTTTTCATCACGACACCACCTTCCGCAGCGGCGTGACCTTGAGTTGATCGAGATGGTCGCCGATCGACTTGGCGATAAATCGTGCGGTGATCGGAGTGCCGTCGTAGTGCAGGATCGGTACCAGGCGCACCGGGTCGATGTCGTTTTCGTTGACGATCAGCGAGCGGAGTTGGGCGTCGCGGTTTTGCTCGACCACATAAACAAAGTCGTGGTCGGCGATGAAGTTGGCCACGCTGGAGTGGAACGGGAAGGCACGAACGCGCAGCCGGTCGAGTTGATGACCACGCGCTTCCAGCATGCCAATGGCCTCGTCCATCGCCGGCGAGGTTGAGCCGTAATAAATGACACCATACTTGGTCGGTTTGGCCGCATTCGACTGCAACGGTCGCGGCACCAGGTTCTTGGCCGTCTCGAACTTTCGCAGCAGGCGCTGCATGTTGTCGGCGTAGACCGCGCCTTCCTCGGAATAGCGGGCATAGCGGTCGCGCGACGTGCCGCGGGTGAAGAACGAGCCTTTGGTCGCGTGCGTGCCGGGGTAGGTACGAAACGGGATGCCGTCTCCATCGACATCGAGATAGCGGCCGAAGTCGCGGCCATCGTCGAGCATCGCCGCGGTCATGACCTTGCCGCGGTCGTATTGCTTGGCGTCGTCCCATTTCAGCGGCCGGCAGAGCCGGTGGTTCATGCCGATGTCGAGGTCGAGCATGAGGAAAATGGTGGTCTGCAGCCGCTCGGCGAGATCGAATGCCTGCGCCGCGAACTCAAAGCCCTCGGCCGGGTCTTCGGGAAACAGCAGGACGTGCTTGGTGTCGCCGTGCGAGGCGTAGGCGCAGGCAATGACGTCGCACTGCTGCGTGCGCGTCGGCATGCCGGTCGAAGGGCCGGCGCGCTGCACGTTCATGATGACGGCCGGAATCTCGGCGAAGTAGGACAGGCCGATGAATTCCGTCATCAGCGAAATGCCGGGGCCGGAGGTTGCGGTGAAGGCGCGGGCACCATTCCAGCCGGCACCTATGACGATGCCGATGGAGGCCAATTCGTCCTCACCCTGGACGATGGCGTATTTCGCCTTGCCGGTATCGGGGTCATGACGCAGCCGCTTGCAATGATTGGTGAAGGCATCGGCGAGCGACGATGATGGCGTGATCGGATACCAGGCGCAGACGGTGGCGCCGCCGTAGACCGCGCCCAGTGCTGCTGCGTTGTTGCCTTCGATGAAGATGCGGTCGCCGACCTTGTCGACCTTGCGCACGCGAAGGCCGATCGGACACTTGAGGTTTTGCAAGGCCCAGTCGCGGCCCAGATGCAGCGCATGGACGTTGGACGAGAGGAGTTTCTCCTTGGTTTTGTACTGCTCGCCGATCAGTTGCTCGATGAGCGCTGCGTCCATGTCCAGGATGGCGGACAGTGCGCCGAGATAGATGATGTTCTTGAAGAGCTGGCGCTGGCGCGGGTCGGTATAGGTGGAGTTGGTGATGGCGGTCAGCGGCACGCCGACGACGGTGATGTCCTCGCGGAATTTCGAGGATGGCATTGGCTTGGTGGAGTCGTAGAACAGGTAGCCGCCCGGCTCGATCGAGGCGACGTCCTTGTCCCAGGTCTGCGGGTTCATCGCCACCATCAGGTCAACGCCGCCGCGTGCGCCGAGATGGCCGTCCTCGGTCACGCGCACCTCGTACCAGGTCGGCAGACCTTGGATGTTCGAGGGGAAGATGTTGCGCGGGCTGACCGGTACGCCGTGACGAAGGATGGAACGGGCGAACAGCTCGTTGGCACTGGCCGATCCCGAGCCGTTGACGTTGGCGAAGCGGACGACGAAGTCGTTTACGCTGCTGATCGGGCTTGCGGCTGGCATGGTTTGTGACCCGCGTGCGTCATGTCGATGAGATACTTTTGCATGTCCCACGCGCCGGTGGGGCAGCGCTCGGCGCAAAGGCCGCAGTGCAGGCAGACGTCCTCGTCCTTCACCATTACGCGCCCGGTCTTCAGATCACTGGAAACATAGAGCGCTTGGTCCGGATGAGGCGAGGGGGCCTGCAGCCGTGTCCGCAGATCGGCCTCCTCGCCGTTCTGCGTGAACGTGATGCAGTCCATTGGGCAGATATCGACGCAGGCGTCGCATTCGATGCAAAGCTGTGTCGTAAACACGGTTTGCACATCGCAATTCAGGCAACGCGCGGCTTCCGCGAAGGCGAGCTTGGGATCGAACCCCAGTTCGACTTCGGCGCGGATATCTTTTAGCGCGATCACCTTCTCGCGGTGGGGAACCTTGAACCGTTTATCGGCGGAAACGTCGTTGTCGTAGCTCCACTCGTGGATGCCCATCTTCTGGCTGGAGATCTCCACCTCAGGAAGCGGGCGCTCGGTGATGTCCTCACCGGAGCAGAACTTATGGATCGACAGCGCAGCGTCGTGGCCGTGCGCCACGGCCCAGATGATGTTCTTCGGGCCGAAGGCCGCGTCGCCGCCGAAGAACACTTTCGGATTGGTCGAGGCCATCGTTTTCGGATCGACCTTGGGCATGTGCCATTTGTCGAACTCGATACCGACATCGGCTTCGATCCAGGGGAAGGCGTTTTCCTGGCCGACCGCCACCAGCACGTCATCGCATGGCAGCGTCTCGTCCGGCTCTCCGGTGGGCACCAGATTGCGCCGGCCCTTGGCGTCGTATTCGGCCTTGACCTTCTCGAAGGTGACGCCCGTCAGCTTGCCGCCTTCGTGAGTGAAAGCCTTGGGCACCATGAAATTGAGGATCGGTATGTCCTCATGGAGCGCGTCTTCCTTCTCCCAGGGCGATGCCTTCATCTCCTCGAAGCCGGAACGCACGATCACCTTGACGTCCTCGCCGCCGAGGCGGCGCGCGGTGCGGCAGCAGTCCATCGCGGTGTTGCCGCCGCCGAGAACGATGACGCGCTTGCCGATCTTGTCGACATGGCCGAACGACACCGACGATAGCCAATCGATGCCGATGTGGATGTTCTTCGCCGCTTCCTTGCGGCCAGGGATATTCAACTCGCGTCCGCGCGGCGCGCCGGAGCCGACGAAAACCGCGTCGTAGTCCTCGGCCAGCAACGCCTTCAAACTGTCGATGCGCTTGCCGCCGACGAACTCAATGCCGAGCTGGAGGATATAGCCGGTTTCCTCATCGATCACCGTGTCGGGTAGCCGGAACTTCGGAATCTGCGAGCGCATCATGCCGCCCGCTTTCGGATCCTGATCGAACACCGTGCAATGGTATCCGAGCGGGGCAAGGTCGCGGGCGACCGCAAGCGAAGCCGGGCCGCCGCCGATCAGCGCGATGCGCTTGCCATTCTTGGGCGCGCGCTTCGGCAGCCGATGTGTGATGTCGTCCTTGTAATCGGCAGCAACGCGCTTCAGGCGGCAGATCGCGACGGGGTTTTCCTCGACGCGGCCGCGCCGGCAGGCGGGCTCGCAGGGGCGGTCGCAGGTGCGGCCGAGGATTCCCGGAAACACATTCGATTTCCAATTGATCATGTAGGCGTCGCTGTAGCGACCCTCTGCGATCAGTCGGATGTATTCGGGAACCGGTGTGTGGGCGGGGCAAGCCCATTGGCAATCGACCACTTTATGGAAGTAGTCGGGGGCCGCAATATCTGTCGGTTTCATCGACTCCTCGTACACGCGCCCCTTCTTCGCGAAGTCCCAGAGGATCGCGTGACGCAGCGCAGGCCAATCCCAACCCATTCCGGTTCGGCTTGTTTCCGCCGAATCCAGTCTGGAATTTTAATAGACAAGGACTGCAAACGCCACCGGTACGATGGGCATGGCTGTCTCATAATCGCCGCAAGTCGCCCGGCTCCATTTGGGCCACGCCAAAGCGGCGTGACAATGGCACCTCTGAGTTGTGCGATCCCTGAAACTTGCCTCAATCGTGCGCCGCGCAATGGCTTATAAGCGGTAATAGAGGTTTTAGGGCGTTTATGGAGGCAAATCTTGTTGCGTCGCACAAACCGGATCACGAAGCTTTGTTCACTCCGGCAACCCGGTACCTGACCATGCGCGACATCTTCGAAGACATCTTCCAGAACCAGCCACTCGACCCGACCGAGGCGGCTCGCCGCAACATGCGGCCAAACTTGCGGACACGCTTCTATGAGCAGGCACAGGCAGGCGAGTGGGACGAAAAGGGCAACACGGGCTTTCCGGTGCTGCTCGACGCCAGGCCGGTGCGCACGCCCGCCCGGCAGCTTCTATCGGCGCCGGCGCGTACGCTGGCCGAGGCTATCGCCGCAGAATGGATGGCGCAGGAGCGCGCCGTCGATCCGGCAACGATGCCGCTCACTCGGCTCGCCAACGCCATCATCGACGGTGTTGCCGTCGCGCCGCAGCCGGTCGCTGCGGAAATCAGGCGATATATCGGCAACGATCTCCTGTTCTATCGCGCGTCGGAGCCGGAAGGTTTGGTCGCGCGCCAACGTCAACACTGGGATCCTGTGATCGGTTGGGCGCGTGACGTGCTTGGTGCGCGCTTCGTCCTCGCCGAGGGATTGATGCCGGTGCGGCAAAACCCGGAGGCGGTTGCCGCGGCCGCTGCCGTGCTTCCGGCCGGGGTCGAAACGAAAGATCACTGGCGACTCGGTGCGATCAGTGTGGTTACCTCGCTGACCGGTTCTGCGCTGCTCGCGCTTGCGCTCGCCGCTGGGTTGCTTACGGCCGACGAAGCCTGGGCCGCGGCGCATGTCGACGAAGATTGGAACTTGGAATTCTGGGGTCGCGACGAGCTTACGCTCCAACAGCGCACCTATCGCTTCGCCGAGATGCAGGCTGCGGCGATCGTTCTGGACGCCTTGCGTTAGTTCGTCTGCGCGCTGTCGCGGAATTTTGCGTCGAGGGTCGCGGCACGGTCCAGGCTCGCTTGCGCCTCTGCGCTGCGTCCCAACGCTTCGAGCGCTCGGGCGCGGCCGGCATGAGCCGGCGCCATCGTGTCGTGCAGTTTGATGCTCTCGTCGTAATCGCGCAGCGCCTCGCGCGGCCGGCCAAGCCGCATCAGCACGCCGCCACGGTTGAAGTACGCGGGGGCAAGCGAAGGCATCAGGGCGAGGGCGCGGTCGAACCCGTCGAGCGCCTCCTCAAGCCGTCCGAGGTCGGCCAGCACGCCAGCCCGGTTGCACAAATCCTCAGCGTTGGCAGGCCGCAACTGCAGCGCGCGGTCGAAATCCACTATCGCCTCGTCCAGCCGGCCCATCTCAGCCAGCAGGGCCGCCCGGTTGCCGTAAGCATCGACGAATGCCGGATCGGTTTCGATGGCGCGGCCGAAGCTTTCCAGTGCGTCACCGTCCTGATTGACCCGCAGATGAGCTTGGCCGAGCAAATTGTAGAATCGGGCCTGGGGCTGGCCGAGGGTGAGTGCGTGCTCGATCACCCGGATGCCTTCGGCGATCTGTTCCTGCTGCAGCGCGATCACAGCGACGTAGTAGAGTGCATCGATGTCGCCGGGGTTCCTTTGCAGAATGGCCACATAGCGCTGCATGGCAAGTTCGTGCTTGCCCTCGCGATGCAAGGCGAGTGCTTCATGAAGGGGGGGCGACATGCCTTCGGCTTTCGGGGACAAGTCCATGCCTGTGTCATGCCCGAAATGGCAACGAAGGGCAACGAGGCGGCCCTTGGCCCCGATCCATCCGCCGGGGTGGAACCGGGAGAGCGTAGAAGCGTAGGAAAAGAAAGATAGCCGTTCATGAGGCGATCGCTCGCCGCCTCAATTCTTGCGGAAACGAGGCCCTGCCATGTCAACGTTGTTTGCATTTCTCCATCATCTCGCGGCCTTCACACTGGTCTCTGCCGTCGCCGTCGAGTTCACGCTGATCCGGCAGGAGCTCACGCTTGGCTCCGCGCGACGGCTGCTGATCGCGGACGCCGTGCTGGGCATTTCAGCGACGCTTTTGCTCGTCGTCGGATTGCTGCGGGTGTTCTATTTCGAGAAGGGCGCAGCCTATTATTTCTCCAGCCACGCATTCCTGACGAAGCTGTCCGTCTTTATCGCGGTCGCCGTTCTCTCGGCTGTTCCGACCGTCGAATTTCTATCATGGCGTAGCGCGATCAAAGCCGGGCAGGCACCACAGCCGAGCACAAAGAAGATCAGGATCATTCGCTCCGTGCTTCACGGCGAACTGATCGGCGTCGTCATTATCCTGCTCTGTGCCGCGATCATGGCACGGGGAGGCTGGGTATAGGGCGAAGGGGCCGGAGGTTTGTCCGACTGAGCGTAGGGCTATTTTCCAGCCTGCTTCGGTGTGCCGGCTGGCTGCCCTTGAGATGGGCCTTGCCCCGTGGTCGTAGGGGCGGTGGCGTTCTGGCTTGCATTCCGCTGGCTGGCGCCCTGTTGTGGCGCGTTGGCTTGCTGGCTCTGTCCGGTGGTGGCGGGAGCAGTGGCCGTGGTTTGGGATGCCGGCGCGCTCGCGGTTTGTTCCGGCTCGCGGGGTTGCGTCAGGCCGTAGAGCACCAGCGCGACGACAAAAACTGCTCCCAGGGCAACCACAGTGGTTCGCAAGGGTCCTGCCTGATGCTCACGCAACATGGGATCCGGTTGCACCACCGGAAGGTGCTTAGGGTCAGTGCGATCCTGACGGCTCATGAT
>JAFKKQ010000072.1 GCA_017304505.1 Hyphomicrobiales bacterium
GTCATCCTCGGCATCCAGAAACAGCCGGCCGCGGATACGCTCGCCCTGACGCACGCCATCGAGGCCGCACTGGCCGGATTGGCGCATGATATCCGCACGCCGCTGACCGGCATCATGGCGCTGGCGCAACTGCTGCATGCCTCCGATCTGCCCGAACGCGAGCGACGCTGGGCCGAGGCGATCAGGAGCACGGCCGATCATCTGGCGCGGCTGACCACGGTCGTGGTCGATGCCGCCAAGGCCGGGACGACGGGGCTCGTGCTGCGCGAGCAATCCTTTGCGCTGCCTGCATTCGTCGATGCGGTGACCAGTGCGCTCACCGCCCGCGCCGAGAGCAAGGGGCTCGGTGTCGAAATCGGTGCCGCCCGCAAGCTGCCCGCCCGCGTGATCGGCGACGACGTGCGGCTGCGCGGCGCGCTTGAGAACCTGATCGACAACGCCGTGAAGTTCACCGAGCGCGGCCGCATCGCCTTCTCGGTGTCGGCTGCGCCCGTTGGCAAGAGCCGTGCGCCGGGTGGTCGCATGCGGCTGACGTTCACGGTCACCGACAGTGGCATCGGTATCGTCGCCGCCGATCTCAAGCGGCTGTTCCGCCCGTTCGCGCAGGCGAGCGTTGCGGTGGCGCGGCGCTATGGCGGCGCCGGGCTTGGATTGGTCTTCGTCCGGCGCATCGCGCAGGCGATGGGCGGCGATCTGGTGGTGGTCAGCAAGCCAGGCCTCGGCCGCGTTGTCATGGAGGCAATGCTTGGCGAGCTTGGGCATCGCGTGAGCTTTGCCGGCAGCGGCGCTGCGGCGATCGAAGCCGCCACGCACACCGAGCACGATGTCGTGCTGATGGACATTGCGCTTCCGGGCATCGACGGGCTCGAAACGACACGGCGCATCCGCGCGTTGCCGGCTCCGGCCGGCCGCGTTCCAATCATCGGCGTGTCCGGCCGCACCGAACCGGACGACGCCAAGGCTGCGAAGGCAGCCGGGATGAACGCTTATTTGCGCAAGCCCGCGTCGCCGGCCGCGCTTAATGAGGCGTTGCGGGCTGTGACGGCAATCAGGCGCGCTTGATCAGTCCGAGAATGACCAGAAGGATGACCGCCCCGATCGTGGCGTTGATGATCGATCCGATCACGCCGCCGCCGATGTTGATGCCGAGACGCGGCAAGAGCCAGCCGGCGATGAACGCGCCGACGATGCCGACCACGATGTTGCCGATGAGGCCAAAGCCCATGCCCTGGACCAGTTGACCGGCAAGCCAGCCGGCGACCGCACCGATAATGAGGATGACAATAATTGCTTCGAGAGCCATGCCGATTCCTCCCAATGGCGGACGCCCCGCCCGCCGATGAACGAATCAAGGCTACCTTTGGACGGTGGCCCTGTCAGCGGCCTTAAACGGGCCTTTCCCCAATACGCACCGGTATTCAACCGACGCGCGGCTGCTTGCGCAGTTCGAGGACCGCCGTGTTCAACTCGGCGCCGTAAATGAAGATCGAGGCGATGAGATAAAGGAACACCAGCGCGATCATCGCCGAGGCAAGCCCGGCGTAATAGGACACATAGGTGTAGGCGAAATCGGCGAGATAGCGGCCGAACACCTCGCCCGCGATGAGCCAGAGCACCATCGTCGCCAGCATGCCCGGCGCGATCATCGAAAGCCGCCGGCGTCCCGAGGGCAGCCACTTGTGCGCGATGAACAAGGCCGTGACCAGGACGACGGCGGTCACGGAGAAGCGCACGAAGTTGAGCATCGGCCAAAGCGGGCTGAGCCATTCGGCATGGCGCACCGCGGTGGCGAAGATCAGCGGTGCCAGCACGATGAGAAACGCCAGCGCCAGCAGCGAGACCGCCGCCACCAGCACGTAGCCGATCGACTCCAGCCGCAGCAGCCACCAGTGCCGCGGCTCGCTCAAGCCGTAGGCGCGGTTGAGGCCGATCCTCAGGCTCTCGATACCACTGGAAGCGAAGTAGATCGCGAGCGCCACGCCGATGGTGAGCACATCGCCGCGCGCGGTGGTGAGAACGTTGTGGATTTCGCGGGAGATCGGCGCCGCCACCTGCGTCGGCCACGCTTCGAGCAGGATACGGGCGGCCTCGTCCGCCAGTTCCTTGCTGCCGAAGAAGCCGGCCAGCGCAGTGACCACGATCACGAACGGAAACAACGACATCAGCGCGGACAGCGCGATGTGGCTCGCGATCGCCCAGCCGTCGTCGGCGTGGAACCGATTAAAGGCGTCGATGGCGACGCGACAGCAGAAGCGCAGGATGCGCACCGCTTTCTCCGTGCGGGACCGGCCGCGTTTGGCATCGCGGATTATCGTTGCGATTGCAAGAGGTCTTGGACGGCAAGCGTTCGGTCGGCAGCGCTCGGTCTATAAGCGTCTGGCGCGCATGCGTGCGCCGCATGGCGACCGGGCGCTACGCCGCCTGCACGTCGGCGAGGAAGCGCTGGACCTCGGTGTCGAGACTTTCGGCCTCGGCCGCGAGCGTGTCGGCAAAAGTCTTGACGTCTGCCGCCGTGGCGCGCGCGGCGGCCGTGGCGCCGGCAACCCGGCTCATGGCCTCCGCGCCGCCCTGGGCTTCGAGCGAGGCGCGGTTCACGCCGTCGGCGATGGAGGACACCGCTGCATTCTGTTCTTCGACGGTGGCTGCGACGGTCGATGCGATGGCCGACATGTCGGTGATGATCGTGTTGACCTGCCCGATCGCCTGCGCGGAATCGGCGGCGGCGGCCTGGATGGCGCCGATCTGGCCCGCGATCTCCGCGGTGGCCTTGGCGGTCTGGGCGGCGAGCGATTTGACCTCGGAGGCGACGACGGCGAAGCCGCGGCCGGCCTCGCCGGCACGCGCGGCCTCGATGGTGGCGTTGAGCGCAAGCAGATTGGTTTGCCCGGCGATGGCTTGGATCAGCCCGATTACTTCGCCGATGCGGGTCGCGGCATCGCCAAGCTCGGTCATGGTGTGGGCGGTCCGCCGCGCCTCGGAGACGGCGCGTGCCGCCACTTCCGTCGATTTGGCCGCCTGGCCCGCGATCTCGCCGATCGACGCCGCCAGTTCTTCCACCGAGCTTGCGGCGGAGGTCACGTTCTGCGACGCCGCGCCGACGCGGCCTTCGGCGGTGCGCGATTCGGTTTTGACCGCATCGGCGGCGTTGTTGAGATCGGCTGAGGACGTTTCAAGCTGCTGTGCGGTGTTGCGCAGATTGGCGAGCGCCTGCCGGATCGAGGTTCGGAACGAGGCGATGGCGCCGGCAACGCTTTCGCTGCGCTGCTCGCGCTCGCGTGCCGTCTCGGTTTGCGCCGAGGTCAGCCGGTCGCGCTCGATAATGTTGTCGCGGAACACGATCACCGTCCGCGCCATGGCGCCGATTTCGTCCGATGAGCGCGTGGCCGGGATTTTGGCCGAGGTGTCGCCGGCAGCCAGCCGCTTCATCGCGTCGGCAAGGCCGTTGAGCGGGTGCGCGATGCTGCGGCCGATCAGCCAGCTGAAGATCAGGCCGATGATCACGCTCGCCAGCCCGACCCCGGCAATGATGTTCCTCGTGTGCATCTGCGACGCCGTCAGCGCCGCCGACGCGGCATCGGTGCGGGCTCGCGTCGAGTGCATGATCTTGTCGGCGACGGGCATCATCGCCTTGGTGTTGTAATCGATCACTGCGACCGGAGGATCGACCCTGCCGATGGTCTTGATCCATTCGGCGAACATGTCGACGTAGGTCTTCACCTGGTTCGCCGTCTCTTCCTTGAGCGTGTCGGCGGCGGTGATGCCGCTCAGCACGGTCTGGAAATTCTTGTACTCGTCGAAAAACACGACTTGCATCAGCGTGGAGCGCGTGAGCCGGTATTCGGTTTCGTAGCGGCGCATCGTGAGCAGCGGCACGAGAAGCTTGTGCGCATCGCTTTCGCTCATCCATGACATGTCTTCGTGGATCAGCCGTTCGACGGCGGCCGCGGCCTTGGCCATGCGGCTGCGCACGCCGTCCGACTCGGTGAAGCCGAGGATTTTCTGGTTGCGCGCGAGATCGTCGAACTGCGCGGCAACCTCCTCGAGCTGGGCCTTGACCGGAACGAGTTCCTTGCGCGCCGCGCCGTTGACGGACACCTCGAGGATCGGGAGGATCTGCATCGCCGAAGCGTGTGTTCTTTCGAAGTGGTGGACCAGGTCCTCGTTCGGCCGCGCCGCGAAGTCGCGCGCATCCGCCCGCATCGTGATCAGCGCGGTCATGAACTCGCGGCTGGTATCGGCGAGGTCGGTGGCACGCTCGACGGTCTTGAAAGCGCCTTCGACTTCGTTTTCGCCAGTGACGAAAACGACGCCGTTCGCCAGGAACCCAACCACGGGGATCAGGGCCAGCAGGATGATGCGGGTGCGAACGGAGAATTTGGCAATCATGCGATTGAGCGCGAAAGTCATAATCGTGCGGCCTTCTGGCTGCGGCCGAGCCGGCTTGAAACCGGTCGGGTGTAATCACCGGCCATCAAAAGCCTGAAATTGGTTAACAATGTTGGAAATTGCTGTGTTCACACCCGATTTTGGATCGAACGCGAATTGCGAGCTCGGTTTGTGCGTTGCACACTTGAAGCCCGACGATCATCCGATGCGCCTTGAATCCGAACGCCGCAATGCCGCAAGCCGATTCTGACAGCGCCGCAGATGGCGATCTTCTGCCGCTCGCGCGCGCGGCCGTGACGGCGGTCGAGTCCCTGTTCGACGATGCGCGGGGCAAGGTGTGCGCGCGCGTGGTGACGGACGGCAGCCTTGCGGCCGGGCTGCTCGATCGCGAGCAGCGCGCAACGCATGGGCTTGCCTGGCTCGCGACCTATGTCGAGGCGATACGCCAGCTTGCCGCCTATGCCGAGCGCATGCGGCACGAGGGCCGGCTGTCGGAGATCGAGACGCTGATCGTCCGCATCGGTCTTGGCGAGTATCTGGCCCAGATTCAGGGTGGCATCGCGATCAGCCAGGGCGAGGTCGTGCGCCCGGCCGATGTCGGCTTGTCGGCCGCGGCTGTGGCGGCACGGTTCACCCCGGAGGTCGAGGCCTTGATCGCGGCCGGCAACACCGCCGCGTATCGTGCGCGGCTTGTCGATCTGGTGGCCGTGGCGCATGGGGCCACCGTCGGCGCTTGCGGTCTTGATGAAACCCTCGAAACCATTCGCGGCGAAATGCGCCGCTTCGCCGACCGCGAGGTGGTGCAGCAGGCGCAGGGCTGGCACCGCTCCAACAGCTATATCCCGCTCGAGGTGATCGCCCGGATGTCGGACCTTGGCGTGTTCGGCCTCACCATCCCGGAGGCGCTCGGCGGCATGGGCCTCGGCAAGGAGTCGATGTGTGTCGTCTCCGAGGAACTGTCGCGCGGTTATATCGGCGTCGGCTCGCTCGGCACCCGCGCGGAGATCGCGGCCGAGCTGATCCTGGGCAGCGGCACGCAACAGCAGAAGGACCGCTGGCTGCCCGCGATCGCGGCCGGCACCGTGTTGCCGACAGCGGTGTTCACCGAACCCGACACCGGTTCCGATCTTGCGTCGATCAAAACGCGCGCGGTTCGCGACGGTGACGTCTACAAGGTCTACGGCAACAAGACCTGGATCACCCATCCGGTGCGCGCCGACCTGATGACGCTCCTGGTCCGTACCGACCCTGCCGAGAAGGGCTATCGCGGCCTGTCGATGCTGCTGGCCGAGAAGCCGCGCGGCAGCGATGCCGAACCGTTTCCGGTTGCCGGCATCACCGGAACCGAGATCGAGGTGATCGGCTATCGCGGGATGAAGGAATACGAGATCGCCTTCGACGGATTCGAGGTGAAGGCCGAGAACCTCTTGGGCGGCGTCGAGGGGCAGGGCTTCAAGCAGCTCATGAGCACATTCGAGTCCGCTCGCATCCAGACCGCGGCGCGCGCCGTGGGCGTGGCGCAATCGGCCCTGGAACTGGCGCTGTCCTATGCGCAGAGCCGCGTGCAGTTCGGCCGGCCAATCGTGCGGTTTCCGCGCGTGGCCGACAAGATCGCGATGATGACCGTCGAGATCATGATCGCGCGCCAGCTGACTTATTTCGCCGCGCGGCAGAAGGACTCCGGGCGGCGCTGCGATCTCGAGGCCGGCATGGCCAAGCTGCTCGCTGCTCGCGTTGCCTGGGCCGCCGCCGATAACGCCGTACAGATCCACGGCGGCAACGGCTTTGCGATGGAGTTTCCGGTGTCGCGCGTCCTGTGCGATGCGCGCATCCTGTCGATCTTTGAAGGCGCGGCGGAAATCCAGGCGCAAGTGATCGCGCGCCGGCTGCTGGACGGGTCGAATTAACGTCCGCTCAGAGGCGGTAGCCGAGCGCGCGCAGCGACGCCGCGATGGCGTCCGGCAGCGGCGTGTGCGGCACGTCGCCGAGGAGCGCCGCAAGCTTTTCGCCGGAAATCCGGTGGGGCACGCGCCAGAGATATTCGAGCTCCGACAATTCGCGGCTGAGCGCCATCAATTGACCGATGCTCTTGAGGAACCACCAGCTCATCGGCCGCACATTGAACTTGCTGCGGGTCACGGCTTCGATGGTTGCTATCAATTCGTTGCCGGTGATCGTATCGCCGGGAAATCCGAACGTCTCGAACGGGCCAAAGTCGGCGCGCCGCTCCGCGAGCCGCACCAGCGTCGTCGCAAAATCCGGCAGATAGGTCCAGGCGTGCGGGACGTCCATCGGTCCGGGATAGGTGAGGCGGCCCCGCTCGATGTTCTTGGTCACGACGAGGTCGAGCCACGAGCCCTTGCCGCCGCCGTAGAAATCTCCCGCGCGCAGCACGACGGCGCGCATGCCGCGGTCGCACGCCTCGCGGATGCGGTGTTCGATCTCCACTCGCATGCCGCCCTTGCGCGTGGTCGGATGCATCGGTGTGGTTTCGTCGATCACGGCGGGCATGCCGCTTCCGTAGTTCCAGACGCTGCCGGGGAACAGCAGCGTCGCGCCGTTGCTCTCGGCCGCAGCGATGGCGCCATAGGCGAGCGACAGCGCATTCCTTTGCCATTCGGTGATGACCGGATTGAGCGCGTTGAGCACGACATCGCAACCGCGCCCCGCTTCGATCGCCTCGTCGCGCGTCACCGCTTCGACAGGCTCCACCCTGTGCGGCACCGCGCCGGCGCGGCCGGGTCGAACCAATCCCTTCACCACCCAGCCCTGCCTGCGGAAGGTTTCCGCGGCCACATAGCCGAGCCGCCCGGCCGCGCCGAGCACCAGGATGCGGTTCTTCATGGCGAGACGCGCGAGGTGAAGGGCCGAAGCGCGGGACGATCAGGGCTGAGGCGGTGAGACAACATGGGGCGTACTGCTTTGGGTCGCGGTTGCGCCGTTATATAGAATCGAAACCGGCCGGTGTCCCGATTTCGAAGGTCGCATGCCTGATGCGATCGAAATTGCCGCAAGTCACGGCACTGAACGACGCAATGGTCATCGCCGGGAGCCGGTGCTAGGAAACCCCATGTCCGATTTCATGTCACACTACCTGGTTCCGATCGCCATCGGTGCGGTTGCCGTCGTCCTGGTGCTCGGCCTCATCAACATGATGCGCGGCGGCTCGCCCAACACCTCGCAGCGGCTTATGCGCTTGCGCGTGCTGATGCAGTTCGTCGCCATCATCGTGATCATGGCCACGATCTGGATTTTGGGGCGTTGATACCCCCCGGCGCTGCGTCCGCCTCGGCGTTGACCCGGCATAAGGTGGCGATTAGGGTGCGCCGCACCAATTCCGGGCCTGGATACCGGGGGCAGCGCAGCCCGAGGAGCCGTTTGAGAACATGAAGATCGTGGTGCCCGTTAAGCGGGTGGTGGACAAGGACATCAAGATTCGCGTGAAGGCCGATGGCTCGGGGGTCGAGCTTGCCAACGTGAAAATGTCGATGAATCCGTTCGATGAGATCGCCGTCGAAGAGGCGATCCGGCTGAAGGAAGCGGGCAAGGCGACCGAAATCGTCGTCGTCTCTGTCGGTCCGCAGCAGGCGTCGGAAACCATCCGCACGGCGCTGGCGATGGGCGCGGACCGCGGCATCCTGGTCAAATCCGAAGGCCCGGTGGAGCCGCTCGCGGTGGCCAAGATCCTCAAGGCCGTGGTGGACGCCGAGCAGCCGGGCCTGGTCATTATGGGCAAGCAGGCGATCGACGACGACTGCAACGCCACCGGGCAGATGCTGGCCGCGCTCACCGGCTGGCCGCAGGGCACCTTCGCCTCCAAGCTTACCGTCGACGGCGACGCCGTCGAGGTGACGCGCGAGGTCGACGGCGGCCTGCAGACCGTCAAGCTGAAGGGGCCGGCGATCGTGACCGTCGACCTGCGCTTGAACGAGCCGCGCTACGCCAGCCTGCCCAACATCATGAAGGCGAAGAAGAAGCCGATCGAGGACAAGGCACCGGATGCCTATGGCG
>JAFKKQ010000073.1 GCA_017304505.1 Hyphomicrobiales bacterium
ACGTAGATCACGAGGATGGTGAGAAGCACCACGCTCATCACGAAGTTGATGTCCCGGGTGTCGGCACTCGCGGGATAGCCGTGGCTGCGCACGGCGGTGGTGATCGCCGCCGCAAGATTCGGCGTGGAGGCGGGGATCACCTGCTCGCCGATCTTGACGCTCGCCGGCGTACCCTTCGCCGCGCTGGCGTTTTCATAGTTGACCGACAAGTTCACCAGCGCGGCCTTGATGTTGTCGCAGCCAGTGGTGAACTTTTCCGTGCCCGTCGCCTTGAACTGGAACGAGCACTCCGACGGATCGGCGGTGACCGTCACCGGCGATGCCGCCAAGGCCGCCTCCAGCTTCGGGTTGGCGAAGTGCGTGATCCCCTGGAAGATCGGGAAGTAGGTGAGGGCGGCGAGCGCAAAGCCCACCAGCATGATCGGCTTGCGCCCGATCTTGTCGGACAACCAACCAAACAGGATGAAGCACGGCGTGCCGATCAGGAGCGCAACGGCGATCATGATCTGCGAGTCGACCGCCGGCACCTTGAGCGTTTGCGTCAGGAAGAACAGCGCGTAGAACTGCCCACCGTACCACACCACCGCTTCACCGGCCGTCGCGCCGAACAGCGCGAGAATTGCGATCTTGGCGTTGGCCCACACACCGAAGGCCTCCTTCAGCGGCTTCTTTGACTGCTTGCCTTCTTCCACCATTTTGCGGAACAGCGGCGACTCGTTGAGCTTGAGCCGGATCCAGATCGATACCGCGAGCAGGATCGCCGACAGCAGGAACGGAATACGCCAGCCCCAGTCGCCGAACGCCTGTTCGCCCATCGCGGTGCGGATGCCGAGGATCAGGAGCAGCGCCATGAACAGGCCAAGCGTGGCTGTGGTCTGAATCCATGATGTGTAGAAGCCGCGCTTGTTTTTCGGTGCGTGCTCGGCGACGTAGATCGCCGCGCCGCCATACTCGCCGCCGAGCGCGAGGCCCTGCACCAGGCGCAGCGCGATCAGCACGATCGGCGCCATGATGCCCCAACTTTCGTAGCCCGGCAGCACGCCGATGAAGAACGTGCCGACGCCCATCAGCGACATGGTGATGAGGAAGGTGTACTTGCGGCCGATCAGGTCACCGAGCCGGCCAAAGATCAGCGCGCCGAACGGACGTACGGCGAAGCCCGCCGCGAATGCGAGAAGGGCGAAGATGAAACCAACATTGGCTGGCACGTTGGAGAAAAAATACTTCGCCAGAAACACGCCGAGCGTGCCGTAGATGTAGAAATCGTACCATTCGAAGACGGTGCCAAGCGAAGACGCGAAGATGACCATCCGTTGTTCGGAGGTCATGGCACCAGAGCGATAGTCTGACGCTGTTGCCGCTGTCATTGGCGTTGCCCCAATCCTTGGTTGCGATGTCCCTTCTTGTTGGGGATCGCGTCCACGCGATTGGCGCAGCGCGCCCCGTATTGTTGGAATACGCCGCGCCGATAACGCCGTCTGTTCAGCCGAAGTCGTAGGTCTAAAGTCGTATAAAAAGCTATGATATTGATTTAGATTAAGAAACTGGAGTTGAGGTTAAGCTTGGCCTGCAGCGGCTACGGGCCCACGTCGCGCTGCTGCGGGGCTGCCTGGGGAAAACGGTGCACCCGCTTGGTAGTCACGGATTAATGTTACCCGGCGATTCCCCTGCCGGATTTACCGGATAGCGGCGGCCTTTCATCTAAAAAGCGGGCAGTTGGCCACCGAGGAGGGCGCTGCCATGCTGCGTCGTATGACGACGTCTTTCGTCGTGACGTCTCTTACCGCGCTGTCGTTTGGGCTTGCGGTGCCGTTCCTGATATCGGTGCCGGCGAACGCCGATGAAGGGCCGGTGATCGTGATCCCGAGCCGGCCGGGTGTTCCGGTGATCATCAACGGCGTCGATGCATCCTACGCGGTGGTGGAAGGTGATTGGGGCCTCGCTCGTCCCGGCGCGGGGCGCGTCACGGTGATCGGTGGAGCACCGGTTCTGCCCAACCCGGTTTATGCTCCCCGTTATCCCTACCTTCCGCGATATGGGCACGCGCCACCGCGCGGGCGCCTGGAGATCGAGCCGCCGGCGAACCGCCGGCTGCCCAAACCGGCGGAGTCCTATTTCCGGAGCTGGTCGACGTCGTCCGATCCCGTGCCGGCGACCGTCACCGATCCCGAAACGTTTCCGCAGGACTTCGATCCGCCGGTGGTCGTGGAACCGCCGCGCCGCCGTCGTTGAATACGACGGGGTGGCGGTGGCCGACGAGGTTAAAAATGGGTTAAGATACAGGGGACTCGACGACCATGAATGGGGTCCCCCATGTCCCGCCGCATCGCTCTTACGTTGGCCGCTTCGGTCGCGGTGATCGCGCTCTTGGCCGCCGCCGGCCGTGAATGTTTTGACGGACGCTGCCACCTGCCGGGGCTCGCTGAGCGTGTGGCATCGGTGCCAACGCCGCCCGCTCTTCCACCATCGCCGGCCGTAGAGGAATCGGCCGTGCACGCGGCCGTCGAACCTGCGCGCGAGGTTGTCGCTCCGATGGCTGTGCCGGCTGCTGCACGCGAAGCCAAATCTGTAAGCGAGGAGCCTGCACGCGAGGCCAGTCCCGCGCTCGCCGACGCGGAGCTCCGGAAAGACGTCCTACCGCAGGAGCAGGTTCTAACGCGCGGCCCGCGGATCCTGCGTGTTTCGATAACGTCGCCGGCCGCTGCAGCCGAGTTGAAGCCGGCGACCGTCGCTGCGAACAGCGCACGCCTCGTGCACGTGGCTTCGACGGCTTTTCCGGTCGCCGATCGGGGCTTCGTGCAGGCGGAAGAACCAGCTGCCGGAATGGCTGCCCCGGTTTATGGGGTCGATGACGGCGTTCTGATTGCGGGCGTGGGACTCGATCCGGCATGGAAACCGTGCCAGATCGACGATCGCGGCTACGGGCACGATTACTATCTTTGTGGGCCGTATAGCTATCATCCCTACGGCGTCTACGGTTATCGTCCCTACGGGACTTATGCGGAGTATCGCAGCCCGCCGGTCTATATGGTCGGGCCCAGCGCCAGGGTCATTCCGGTTCGCGCACGAAACTAGCTTGCGTTATTTCGGGTTAAGGCGGCTGTGCGCGACATACAGCGCAAGCGCCGTGGCATTGGACACGTTGAGGCTTTGAATCGCGCCAGGCAGATCGAGCCGTGCCACGTGATCGCAAGTGTCCTTGGTCAACTGCCGCAATCCTTTGCCCTCGGCGCCGAGCACCAGGGCAAGCGGACGCCGCAGCGGCAGGCAGGCCAACTCCTCCTCGCCGTCCGAGTCCAATCCGATCACCAGGAAGCCGTGCTGCTTGAGAGCCGCAAGCCCGCGCGCCAGGTTCTGGATCGCGATCAGGGGTACATGTTCGAGCGCGCCCGAGGCGGCCTTCGCCAGCACGCCGGTCGCGTCCGGGCTGTGGCGGGCCGTGGTGACGATTGCCGTTGCGGCAAAAGCCGCGGCCGAGCGGAAGATCGCGCCGACGTTGTGCGGATCGGTGATCTGGTCGAGCACCAGCACAATGCCGTCGGTTGAAAGCGCCTCGATCGGCGGTGCGGGCAGGGGATCGGCCTCGACATAGAGGCCCTGGTGCACGGCATCTGCCGGTAGCCGCGCCGCGATGGCATCGGGCCGCACGATGTCCGGCGGCCGTGGTGTCGACACCTTCTCCTCGGTCAGCCGGCGCGCCGCATTTTCGGTGGCCAGGAGCTTGCGGATGTGCCGAGCCGGGTTTTCCAGCGCAGCCTTGACCGTATGCCAGCCGTAGAGCACCGCCGTGTCGTCGCCCGGCTGCAGACTTTCGCGTCGGGCACGCTCAAATCGTTCTCGGCGCTCCACTTGGGCATAAGTGGCGCCGGGCTTCGCCCCGGATTGCGGCCCAGGTTTCGGCCGCTCGTGGTGCCGGTCTTTGGGGCGGTGGGGCATCGGGGGCGGTCCTGTTCCGGCTTTTGCTTCCTGTGAGGTATCGGCCGGGGCCGCTTCCTGCAATCGATTGCTGCATTATTTGGGGGCGGAAGCGCGACTGTGGTGCAATGCATTGACTTCGACCCGATCGGTCACCATAAAGCCCGGCATCCGACCGGCCGCGGGCGAACTCCGTTTGTCCTTCGCGATCAAGGCGGTGCGACGGCTTTGGGAGAGTGTCCCGAGTGGCAAAGGGGGCGGACTGTAAATCCGCTGGCTTACGCCTTCGTAGGTTCGAGTCCTACCTCTCCCACCATCGCCGGAGGTGGCCCTGACCGTCGGCGCTTGGGATGCGAGGGGCCTTCCCGGTGTTAGCGTCCGATTGCCGGTCTGCGGCGCGGGTGTAGCTCAATGGTAGAGCAACAGCCTTCCAAGCTGATGACGAGGGTTCGATTCCCTTCACCCGCTCCAATCTTTCCCTTCGAATGTGGCTTTGCAAATCCACCGGCGGGTTCAGGACCGTGGAGTGTTGCTGCCAAAACCCCATCTCAAAGTCATTGCGGCGATCAGCGTAACGACCGCGAGACCGATCGAGAGGTGGAGCGCAGCCTCGTAGCCGTACCGGTCCACGACCACGGCGTAGACGATGGGGGCCGCCGCGGAGAACAGGAAGCTTGGCGCAATCAACTGACCGACAAACGTGCCGTAGGTGCGATGATCGAACAGCACCAGCGGCAGCGTCCCGCGGGTAATGGTGACGAGGCCGTTGCCGACGCCATAGAGCAAGGCGAAAGCGATCGCGGCCGTGCTGAGTTGTCCGCTAAAAATGCCGACGACAAAGCAAAACGGCAGGATGGCGGTGGCGATGACATTGAGCGTCAGCGGATGGATCTGTTGACCGAACAGCACCTCGCACAGCCGTGCCGCTGACTGGCCGACGCCCCGCAGCGTGGCGATCCAGACCGAGGTCGACGCGGCAAGTCCGAGGCCGGCCAGGATGGCGATCATCTGGGCGGACATTCCGGCGTTGAGGAAGTTGGTCAGCGCGGTGACGATCACATAGAGGGTGCTGGCGATGACAATCTGGCGTTTGGTCCCCGCCAGCGGGCGATTGTTCGCGGCAGCCGTGACGGTCGATGGCGCGGCTTCATAACGGTCGTTGGGGATCGCGAGATGAAGCGGCAATGTTGCCAGCGCGAAACCTGCGTAGACGAACATCGCGCCGCGCCAGCCGAAATGTTCGGACAGGACGTGCCCGATCGGCCAGAATGTGGTCGAGGCCAGTCCGCCCAAGAGGGTGATCTGCGCCATCGGCCCACGCGCTTGCGGTCCGCCGATCCGCGCAAGCGCTGCGAATGCGGCATCGTAGAGCGTAAGTCGCATCGCCAGACCGAGGCCGATCCAGCACAAATAGTAGCTCAGCAAGGTGTGGGACACCGCAAGCCCCACGCAGCCCAGCGCGATAAGCACCGAGCCCGCGATCATCGTCTTGCGGCCGCCGTGACGGTCGATGGCGCGGCCCGCCATCGGCGAGGCCAATCCCATCACCAGGAGCGCCACGGCGAATCCGCCATAGACCGCGTCCCGCGACCAATGCAGATCGGCCGCGATCAATTCGCCGAACCCGCCGATCAGATAGTAGGTGATGCCCCAAAGGATGAGTTGCGATAGGCCCAGGCACAGAACGGTCTTGCGGACAATCACCCGGCGCCCTCGTTTCGGCTCGGGGCTGGGCGGCTTGTGCCGCAGCCCGCAGAATCGTTCTTCCGGGGCGTAGTCTACTCACATGGCCGGGGGTGAAGGGATTCCTTGGTCTGCGGATTCGAAGACATTGGCAGCGGTGCGTGCGGCCTTAGCGCACTGGGCGCCGCGGTTTGCGGCGCGTGCCACCGTCTGCGCCGATCGCTTGCGCGCCAACGGCTTGAGCAGCCCGGATGGAATCGTAGCCATGCTCGATGATGTTGCGGACGAAGCGGTGAACGATTTGCAGGTCGCGATAGGAGATTCCGGTGAACAGCGGGCTGTTGACGTTGCGCAGCATCGGCCCCAGGCGCTCGAACAATTGTCGGGCGGCTTCAGTCAGGCCGACGCCAACGGCGCGGCGATCGACCGGGTCGGGGCGCTTGGTGAGGAGTCCCTTGGCCACCAGTCTCGCGACCTCGGAGGTGACGTAGGCTGCGGCGACATGCAGGTGGTCGGCGATGGCGCGCACCGTCATCTCACCCTCGCGTTCAAGGTACCAGACTGCGAGTAGCACGGAGTATTCGGCCGAACTGAGCGATAGCGCCGAGGCGATCTCCTGCCGCAACAGCCGCATCATCGACATGGCCGCATAAAGATCGGCCATGAATTCGCGGAGCGTGGCGTCGTCCGGGGGCAGGGCATTGGCTTGCAGCGTGGCGACCCCGGCCGTGGCGGAAGCCCGTGGTTTGCGCCGTCTGTTGGCGTCGGCCGTCAAATGGTCATCTCTTGATTGCTGCGGCATGTCGGGGTTCGTGGGCTGCAGCGCTGTTTCGTTATCGAAGGGTCTTCACGCAAACCAATCCAACAGAACCAATCGATCAGATTCTCTTTGCTTTGTCCGCCCGCTGTCGCGGGTGCGGGCCGCCGCTCCGGCGTGACTGCCGGGGCGGCGGCCCTTGCGTCCGGGTCAGGCTTTGCCGGGGTCGGGAATGTTTATCGAGGCGATGAGTTCATCGACCTGTTGCTTGCGCTCCTTCCACGGCGTGTTGTTGTAATTGTAGAACGCGTGGACGAACTGCGGCCCGGCGTAGAAGCGCTCATATTGCGTGTGCCGTCCAGCGAACTCCGAGCCAAGATAATCCCAGGCCAGCTTCATGAACTTATAGCGATCGACCGCCGAGGCGTTGCCGCCCGCCCAGTAGTGATCGAACACATCCCGCAGCTTCGGATCGGAAAGGGCTGAGGAATCCGCCGGCATCTGAAACGGCCCGGCGCCGAGCATTTCGCGAACGGTTTCCGTGATCTGATAATAGCTGTTGGTGCACCAGTTCAGGGCCGCATAAAGCTCACGTGTGTTGACGTACAGATAGGGGCCGAAGCTGTCGGCGTCCTCGATCTGGCCGGCGATCCAGCCCTTCAGGCCGGCTTCCGCAATCGCCAGCTTCGAGAGCGTTTCGCGCACGGCTGGAATCTGCAGCATGTTGTTCATCTCGGCCGCGCTATAGGCGAAACCAAGGATCAGATTCAGCTTCTCGTGATAGCGCACGATGGCCTGATGGTTACCCATCACGTGGGACGGAGTCTTGAAATACATCTCGCGCGACATGCCCACGTCGTCGAGCAGGAACACGCGCTCCCACGGAACCTTCACGTTGTCGAACACCACCACGGAGTCGGATTCGTCGAAGCGCGACGAGAACGGATTGTCGGTCTGGCTGACGGCGTATTTCTCGAAGGATTTACGAGTCCACAGCGTGACGCCTTCCGTGCCGGTGGGCACGGCGCAGGTGACGGCCTGGCCTTTCTGCTCCGGCGGCAGAGGCAACAGATTGCCGATCCAGATTTCATCGGCGAACGCCGCGCCGGTGCCCAGCAGCTTCACGCCGTTGAGGATGATCCCGTCGTCCTTTTCGGCCGTGATCTGAAGGGCGGGGGCGGTGGCCGCCTTGCGGCCGTAGGTCTCGGGGTTGCGTGCGCCCTGCGGCGGGATGACGACGTAACAGGCATACAGGTCTTCATGGCGCATCTTGTCGTAATAGCGCGTGAGATTGGTGCCGAAGCCCTTGCGATTGGCCTCGAACAGTTCGGGTGCCATCGCCAGGCCGGTAACGAAGCTCGCGACGTGGTCGGGCGCGCGGCCGAGCAGGCCGTAGGTCCACTTTGCCACACGGCGGTGAGTC
>JAFKKQ010000074.1 GCA_017304505.1 Hyphomicrobiales bacterium
CCGCTCGTTGTTTCACGCGCCCGCAGCTCAAGAACTTGGCCCAGAAGAACGAGCACGGTGATCACCGCGGCGGCCTCGAAGTAGACGGCTACCGCGCCGCCACCAATCCGAAACGCTTGCGGAAAGACTTGTGGCGCGAGCGTCGCGACGACGCTGTAGACCCATGCGACCCCGGTCCCCATCGCGATCAGGGTGAACATGTTGAGGTTGCGATTGACCACGGATTTCCAGCCGCGGACAAAGAAAGGCCATCCACCCCAAAGCACGACGGGGGTGGCGAGTATCATCTGCAGCCAGTTTGATGTGGTTTGGCTCATGTAGTGAGCCAGGCCGGTGAGATGGAAACCCATCTCCAAGGCGACGACGGGAAGCGTAAGCACCGTGCCGATCCAGAACCGCCGCGTCATGTCGACGAGCTCCGGATTGGGTCCCGTCGCCGCTGTTGCGAGGACCGGCTCCAGCGCCATGCCACAGATCGGACATGACCCAGGTCCCACCTGGCGAATCTGAGGGTGCATCGGACACGTGTAGATCGTGCCCTCTGGGAGCGATGCTTCCGTCGCAGACGCACCCCTTAAGTATTTCCTCGGCTCAGCCTTGAACTTCGACAGACAGCCCGCAGAACAGAAATAATAAGTGCGTCCTTCGAAGCGATGTCGATGTGGCGTCGCGTGTGGGTCGACCAGCATGCCGCAGACCGGGTCAAATACGCTCTCTGCTGCAGTTGCTTGGCCATGCTCATGGCTGCCGCTCGCAGTGTGCCTGATCGCTTCATCGTGATGATGTTCGTGTCCAGCTGCGGGGGGAGACGCCCCTGCGGCATGGTGCTTTGCCGCGCAACAGCAACCGGCTTTCTTTTGTTCGGCATTGGCTGCTGTGGAGGCCATGTCAATTTTCCTGTTCAGGGATTGTATCGGGTACCCGGTAGGGGTATATATCCGCCATGCGGAAGGACATCAAGGCGGAAGCCATGAAGCGGCTGAACCGGATTGAAGGGCAGGTACGCGGCCTCCATAGGATGGTCGAAGAAGACCGATATTGCATCGATATCGTCACGCAGATCGCTGCAACGCGGGCAGCATTGCGTCGACTGGAGGAACAGATATTGAAGGATCATGTCGGTCACTGCGTGGAACACGCGATTGCCTCGGGGAACAAAGCTGATCAACGACGCAAGATCGAAGAGTTGATGGCGGTCGTGAGCAGAGCCGATCGATAGCGAGGAGCCGCGAATGAGCCCCCTTACCTGCAGGTCAGTGTCATGGGCGCTTGTCGCCTTGGCCGTTGGCATGACGCGACGGAATGCCGAAGCCGCTCCGCGCATGACCGTGAACAAGGATCCGAACTGCGGTTGTTGCTCCGGCTGGGTCGAGCACGTGCGCGGCGCCGGCTTCGATACGCTTGTCAACGAGGTTAACGACCTGGCGCCTCTGAAATCCCGCCTCTCAATCCCTCCTTCCTTGGCTTCCTGTCACACCGCCCAGGTCGACGGCTATGTCATCGAGGGGCATGTTCCTGCGTCTGCCATCCGGCGTCTTCTCTCGGAGCGACCCGAAGCCACGGGGCTCGCGGTTCCCGGCATGCCGGTCGGTTCTCCGGGCATGGAAGTGCCTGGCGGCCCAGAAGAGACCTACGACGTTTTCCTGTTCGGCCCAGCCGGACAGAAGGTCTACGCCAAGTACCAAGGGACTAAAGAGCTCAAGGTCCAGCATTGATTTACCGCAAACCAAGGAACTCCAGTTTCGGCCATAGTTTCGGATATCATTAAAACCATGCGCCTTAGGCACGGACTGGCATCACTGATCTGGGCGGCGATCTTCGTAATCGCCGCGCAGTTTGTTGCTGATTCCGCCTTCGCGCATGCAGGACATTCCCGCAATCATGTCGGGGCGTCGCAATCCGCAATGGTTCACGCGACGCACAAGGGCACGTCCATATCGAAACTGCAGGTCACGGCGGAAAAAGCCGAGTTAACCGTTACCTCGTCGCCACGCGCCGATGAGCCCGCACCAAGTCAAACCGGCGGATGCACCGGCGGTTGCTGCGGCAATGGCATCGGCTGCTGCGGAGCTGCTATCGCAGCGGCTTGCAGTTCGCTGCCAGACTTTCGCGACCCACAAGCACCGATCCCGCTTGTTTCCTATAGCAGCTCGGGAATTGATCCCGACGCGTTGAGACGACCACCCAGAACTCTCGCCTGACGTTCGCTCGCGCCTTGGCGCGAGCTGCCGCCGGCATTCCGCCGGGGCTTCACGCCGCTTGCGAGGTTCTGTCATGCGATTCCGTCGTTCACTGCCGCTGATCACAACATTGGTCATGCTCCTGTTGCCAGCGCAACAATCGCTGGCTCACGAAGGTCACGACCACGACACGACTGCAAAGTCCGTCGCCGTCCCGGCGCTGCCGCGTGCAGAAGCGATATCCGAGTCGTTCGAGCTTGTAGCGGTCGCGCGCTCGGGCGAGGTCGTCATCTATCTCGACCGGTTCGCCACGAACGAGCCGGTGCCGGATGCAACTGTGGTGGTCGAGACCTCACAAGGCAGCGCGGAGGCAAAGCCCTTTGCCGATGGCACGTATCGCCTCGCCGCTCCGTGGGCCGCATTTCCCGGACGCTATGATCTCATCGCTACAGTCACGCAGGGGACAAACGCGGATGTGCTCGCTTTCACCCGCGAGATTCCACAGGCGATGCAAACCTCGCCGCGGCGCGCGACCGCGGCGGCGTTGGTTGCTGCTGCCATCCTGCCGTTCCTTGCACTGGGCGCATTCGCGCATGAAGGCGAAGACCACGGCGCCCCACAGGTTGCGCAGCCGGCCGGCACCAAAGACGTCGCGCAAGTGCTGGCGGACGGGTCCGTTTTCGTTCCGAAAAGCACGCAACGCATCCTCGCCATCCGCACCATCGTTTCCGAGCCATCGGTCTACCGCCGGACCGTAGAACTCCCCGGCCGCATCATCCCCGACCCGAATGCGAGCGGGTTCGTACAGACGGTTGTTGGAGGCCGACTCTCTCCTCCCGAAGGAGGGTTTCCGCGGCTCGGCACGCGCGTGAAGAAAGGCGACATCCTCGCTTATGTAACTCCTCCGCTCCAGGCAATCGACGTCTCGACGATGCGTCAGCAGCAGGGGGACTTGGACCAACAGATATCGATCGTCGAAAGGCGGCTCGCTCGCTACGAGACCCTGGCGCCGAGCGGTGCGGTGGCCCGTTCGCAGCTCGAGGACACGCGGCTTGAACTGCAAGGGCTGAGGGAGCGTCGGGCTTCTCTCGACAAGGTCAAGCGCGAGCCCGAAGCGCTGGTCGCGCCCGTGGACGGCATCGTCGCTGAGGGAACGCCGGTAGCGGGACAAGTCGTCCAAACGAACCAGGTCGTATTCCAGATCATCGACCCGGCGCGATTATGGATTGAGGCATTGAGCTACGAATCCCTGCCGGCGCTGCAGAGCGCGGCCGCGCGCGTAGGAGACAAGGAATTCAAACTGGTCTTCCGGGGCGCCGGTTTTGCCGATCGGAATCAATCGATCCCTATCCACTTCGCGATTGAAGGTGACATCTCAGGCGTGCGGGTCGGCCAGTTCGTGACAGTGTTTGCGGACACCCCGGACGAGCAACGGGGCCTCGCGGTGCCGCGGACAAGCATTGTCCGCACCACAGCCGGTCAGGACAGCGTCTTTGAACACGTATCAGCCGAGCGGTTCGAGCAACGCATGGTTCGGGTCGAGCCGCTCGACGGCCAGCGCGTGTTGATCTCGCAAGGCCTTACTCCTGGAAAGCGCGTCGTCGTGCAAGGCGCCGAGTTGCTCGATCACATCCGTTAGGGACGAATTCATGTTTCGGTTTCTCGTCACCCATTCGCTCCGGAACAGGCTGTTCGTGCTCGCGGCGGCCGTCGCCCTCGTCGTCTACGGCTTGTTTACAGTCTCCAGGCTGCCGGTGGACGTTTTTCCCGACCTCAACAAGCCGACCGTCACGATCATGACGGAGGCGGAGGGCCTCGCGCCGCCCGAGGTGGAACAGCTCGTCACGTTCCCGATCGAGACGCAGATGAACGGGGTGCCCGGGGTCACGCGCGTGCGCTCGGTCTCGGGTGTCGGCCTCTCGATCGTCTACGTGGAGTTCGATTGGGGCACCGACGTCTTTCGCAACCGGCAGCAGATCGCCGAACGGCTTGCGCTGATACGGGACCAGCTGCCGCCGAACACGACGCCGCAGATGGGGCCGATCAGCTCCATCATGGGACAGATTTTGCTCGTTGCAGTGACGAGCTCCGAAGCGACGCCGATGGAGGTCCGCGAAGCGGCCGACTTCGTGATCAGGCCGCGCCTCCTCACCATTCCGGGTGTCGCCCAGGTTATCCCCATGGGTGGCGAGGTCCGGCAGTACCGCGTCTCGCCGAACCCGCCGGCCTTGCGCGCCCTGAACGTGACTTATGAGCAGGTGGAAAAGGCTCTTGCTCAGTTCGGTACGAACGCGGGCGGCGGCTTCACCGACCAGTACGCGCGCGAATATCTGATCCGCAATATCGGGCGGACTACGAGCCTCGAAGACCTGCGCAACGTCGTGGTCGCACGCGTGAATGGGGGACCGATTTATCTCTGGCAGGTCGCGGGCGTCGAGTTTGCGCCAAAGGTCAGACGCGGCGACTCGGGCTACATGGGCTCGCCCGCGGTGATCGTGTCCGTCGAGAAGCAGCCGCATATCGACACGGTGCGTTTGACCCGCGAGATCGAGCAGGCGCTGAAGGAAATCACCAACACGCTGCCCAAAGGCATCAAGGCCGACCAGATACTCTTCCGGCAAGCCAACTTCATCGAGACATCGATCCGCAATGTCGAGCGCGTGCTGCTCGAAGCTGCGCTGGTGGTCGCCCTCGTCCTGTTCGCCTTCCTGTTGAACTGGAGGACAACTGCGATCTCGCTCACCGCCATCCCGGTGTCGATCCTCACGACCGCCGTTGTGTTTCATCTGTTCGGGCTATCAATCAACACGATGACCTTGGGCGGTCTGGCGATCGCGATCGGCGAACTGGTCGACGATGCTGTGGTCGACGTCGAGAACATCTTTCGACGACTGCGCGAGAACCGGGAAGTCGGAGGCCCGCGGTCTGTAACCGAAGTTATCATCTCGGCCTCGCAGGAGGTCCGGTCGGGCATCGTCTACGCGACGCTGGTCATCATCCTCGTCTTCGTTCCTCTCTTCGCCTTGTCGGGCATCGAGGGACGCCTGTTCGCGCCTCTCGGCGAGGCGTACATTATCTCGATCCTTGCCAGCCTTTTGGTCTCCATCACGCTCACGCCGGTGATGGCCTATTACATGCTGCCTCGCCTCAAACGGCTGCAGCATGGCGACAGCGCGCTCGTGCGTGTCCTCAAGCGCTGGAACGCGAGCATCCTGGGTTGGGCTTTCCGCCACCGTCGGATGGTTTTCACATCCGTGGCGCTTGGAGTAATGGGGGCCGTTGCGGGCGCGATGCTGCTGCCACGAGCCTTCCTGCCTCCGTTCAATGAAGGCACCTTCACTATCAACATGCTCTTCAACCCGGGGATTTCGCTTGCGGAATCCAATCGGGTGGGACTGATTGCGGAACGGCTCATCCTCGAAGTGCCTGAGGTGAAGGTCGTCGGCCGCCGCACCGGGCGAGCCGAACTCGACGAGCACGCGGAGGGCGTCCACTCCTCGGAAATCGAGGTGGACCTTAAGAGCGGCAGCCGCTCCAAAGCAGATATCGTCGACGATCTTCGCAGTCGTCTCGCAGTCCTTCCGGTTACGACGAATATCGGTCAGCCGATCTCACATCGCCTCGATCACATGCTCTCGGGAGTTCGCGCCCAGATCGCATTGAAGGTGTTTGGCGATGACCTCGACACGCTGCGAACCACGGCCGAACGGCTCCGCCAGCGCCTAGCGACAATCCCGGGATTGGTCGACCTCCAGGTAGAGAAACAAGTCCGGATCCCGCAGCTTGAAATTCGCGTCGATTACCGGCGTGCCGGCCTTTACGGCGTGCAGCCCGCCGCCGTGGTTGACCAGATCAGCAGGCTATCGAACGGCCGCGTGATTTCTCGCGTGGTCGACGGGTATCGCCGTTTCGATGTGACCATGCGCTTGCCCGACCGGCTTCGGACGACGCAGAAGCTTGGCGATCTGCTCATCGAGACACCCGTTGGCTGGATACCCGCGCGGCAGATCGCCGATATCCGCGAAACGGAAGGGCCCAACCAGATCCTGCGCGAGAACGGGCGGCGGCGAGTCGTCGTGTTGGCGAATACGGATGGTCGGACTGACATGGCCAAGGTCGTCGCGGCAATCCGTCAGGAGCTTTCGTCAGGGAAACTCCCGGAAGGCTTCTTCACGCAGCTCGAAGGCACTTTTCAGGCGCAAGAGGAGGCAACTCGCATGATTGGCGCGCTGGCGGTCCTGTCGCTGGGGATGATTTTCGCCATCCTTTACAGCCGGTATCGCTCCGCGGCACTGGCGCTAATTGTGATGGGCAATGTGCCGTTGGCGCTGATCGGCGCCGTAGTTGCGCTGTGGATCGCCGGTCAGCCGCTCTCGGTTGCCTCGATGATCGGGTTCATCACGCTCGCGGGCATCGCGGCGCGCAACGGCATCCTCAAGATCAGCCATTACATCAATCTGGCATTGCACGAAGGCGTGCCGTTTGGACGCGAGTTGATCGTCCGCGGTACTCTCGATCGCCTGACGCCGGTGTTGATGACCGCGCTGTCGGCGGGCTTTGCGCTGTTGCCGCTGCTGCTCGACGCCGCTTCTCCGGGCAAAGAGATCCTGCATCCCGTCGCCGTGACGATCTTCGGCGGCCTGATCAGCGCAACCTTGCTCGATGCCCTCCTGACGCCGCTGCTCTTCGAACGCTTCGGCGAAAAACCCCTCGGACGCCTCCTGCACGCGCAGCATCAGGGCGTGAGTGGCGCGCCCATGACACCCCGTGAAGCGTTCTGAAACAAATGAAGGAGGACTTAATGAAACTGAATCAGATCGTAGCTGTGGCGCTGCTCCTCGTGACGACGTCGTTCGCCTGGAGTCACGCGCCGAAAGTCGGCGCAAACGGTGGATCGCAAGCAGATGCCGGCAGCTTCCACGTCGAGGTCGTGCCGCAGGGCACCACTCTGCAGGTCTTCCTGCGCGACCATGCGGACAAAGCCGTCGGCACAGATGGCTACAGAGGGACGGCCATCTTCGTAGTCGATGGCAAACCGCTACGCATTCCGCTCGCTCCGGCGGGCGATAACAGACTCACCGGGACGGCCGGCGTGCCGATCCCCAGCGAGCCGAAGGGCGCGGTGCAGATCACCACGCCATCGGGCAGCACAGTGCAAGCAAAGTTCAATTGAACAGGAGCTTCCCATGAAAACTCGTCTTCTCCTTTCCGCCGTTGTTCTGACAACGTGCTTGTCGATCGCAGCCATTGCCCAAACACAGCAGCAGGATCACGAGGAGCACCATCCCCCTGGGTCGCCACCGCAGACACAGGCAGCGCCGCCTCCGGCGCCACCGGCTCCACCACCAGCTGCGCAGCCGCCATCCGCCCCGGCGCAGCCACAGATGCCCATGGACATGGGTCAGATGATGCAGCGGATGCCGGAGCAGTGCCGTGCGATGATGCAGAACATGCCCCCAAACTGCATGTCCATGATGCAGGGCATGATGCAGGGTCGCATGGGCATGATGCCGGGCGGGATGCAACCCCAACCAGCCAATCAATCGGCGGCGACCAAGGCGTACATGGAAGCGGCCGAGCGCATGCATGCGCCGATGCTCGCGGGGCTCCAGGCAAGCGATCCCGACGTTGCCTTCGTGCGCGCCATGATTGCCCATCACCAGGGCGCGATCGACATGGCGAAAGTTGTCCTGCAGTACGGCAAGGACGATCAAGCCAAGAAGTGGGCGAACGACGTCATTCGCGAGCAGCAGCGCGAAATTTCCGAGATGGAGGAATGGCTGAAGAAGAACGCCCGCTGACAAGAGCGTGACCTGCTCGGCCCTCAGCCGGGCAGGTCAATCCCAATCCGTAAGAAGCACCGCACATGAAGCTTACGTTTCTCGGCGCCGCCGGCACCGTCACTGGCTCAAAGTATCTGCTCGAAGACGCCGGCAAACGTTGGCTCGTCGATTGCGGGCTGTTCCAGGGCCTTAAACCGCTGCGGCTCCGCAACTGGGACCGCCTGCCGTTCGACCCACGGGCTGTCGATGCTGTCCTGTTGACGCATGCTCACCTGGATCATTCCGGATATCTGCCGCTGCTGGTGCGGAACGGGTTTCGCGGCCCGATCTATTGCTCACCGGCCACGGCCGAGCTGTGTGAAATCCTGCTGCCCGATTCAGGTTACCTGCAAGAGAAGGATGCGGAATTTGCCAACAGGCATGGCTACTCAAAGCACAAGCCGGCCTTGCCTCTGTATACCGAACGCGATGCGAGAGAGTCGCTCAAGCTTTTCAGGACGCTGTCCCTCGGGAGCGAACATACGCTCGGCGGACGTCTAGGAGTCACGCTCCGCCGGACCGGACATATCCTGGGCGCGTGCTCGATCGAGGTCAGCACGGACAATCGCCGGCTGCTCTTTTCCGGAGACCTTGGACGGTACGATGACCCGATATTCTACGATCCGACCCCCGTCCAAAGAGCCGATTACCTCCTCGTGGAGTCGACCTACGGCGATCGGCAACATGACCGCGTCGATCCGGCAACCGGGCTGGAGACGGTCATCACGCGCACCGTCGCGCGTGGCGGAACGGTCATCATCCCCGCTTTCGCCGTGGGCCGGGCGCAGACTTTGCTGTTCCACCTGCGGCGCTTGAGGGATGCAGGCCGGCTGCGGAATGTCGCTGTGTTCCTGGACAGTCCGATGGCGGTCGACGCGAGCGAGATCTTCTGCCGTAGCATGGCGGACCACCGCCTCTCAGAGCATGAGTGCCGGACCTCCTGTGGCATCGCGACTTATGTCCACAGCACGGACGAGTCGAAGGCGCTCACGGCAAATCCCGTCCCGAAGGTCATCATTTCGGCGAGCGGCATGGCGACCGGCGGGCGCGTCCTGCATCACCTCAAGCGCTACGCGCCCAACCCAAAGAACACTGTATTGTTCGCGGGCTTTCAGGCCGCCGGCACGCGAGGTGCTGCGATGGTCTCAGGCGCCAAGTCAGTGAAGATTCACGGCGAAGAAATCCCGATTCGCGCCGAGGTTCAAAACCTCTCGATGCTCTCGGCCCACGCGGATGCAGATGAGATCATGCGCTGGCTTGGAGGATTCAGCCGCCCGCCCACGGCGACTTTTATCACGCACGGGGAGCCGGCCGCCGCAGCGGCTCTGAAGTCGAGAATCGAGCATGAGCTGGGCTGGGCCTGCCGGGTGCCGCAGCATCTGGAGAGTGTCGGCCTATGAGCGCACCCGAGAAAACCTCACGGACGAGACCGCCCAATCCGCCGCCTCCGCACCCACTGCGAGCGAGACGGCTCGGGATCCGGACGCACCAGGAAGCCGTAGTCTACATGCGCACCGACTGCCACGTCTGCCGGTCGGAGGGACTGATCCCTCAGTCGCGGGTGCTGTTGCGGAATTCCAAGCACGAGATCATCGCGACCCTTCATCAGGTCGAATCGGAGCTGCTCGATGTAGACGAGGCCGGACTGTCGGAGATCGCATGGCAGCGCTTGGCCCTAGCGGAAGGCGACCCGATCTATGCGAGTCATCCCAGACCGGTCGAGTCGCTCAGCTTTGTGCGCGGTCGCATCTACGGCCACCGTTTGGATGAAGCTCCGCTGGGCGCGATCATTAGCGACGTTGTAAACGGCTCATATTCCGACGTTGACCTTTCTTCCTTCATCACTGCTTGCGCCGCCTCGCCACTCGACCTGGACGAGACCATCGCTCTGACAAAGGCGATGGTGAATGTTGGCGAGAGGCTTACATGGGATCATCGACCCGTCGTTGACAAACACTCCGTCGGCGGCCTTCCCGGAAACCGCACGACTCCGCTCGTCGTCTCAATCGTCGCCGCGCATGGCCTCACGATGCCAAAGACATCCTCTCGGGCGATCACATCACCCGCTGGGACCGCCGACACGATGGAGACGATGGCTCCCGTCGATCTCGACCTTCCCGCGATCCGTCGCGTCATAGACAAGGAGTCAGGCTGTATCGTCTGGGGCGGTGCGGTCCGCCTCAGCCCTGCTGATGATATCCTGATCCGAATTGAGCGCGCGCTTGAGATTGACGGCGAGGGCCAGCTCGTCGCCTCGGTGTTGTCGAAGAAGATCGCGGCCGGCTCCTCTCATCTTG
>JAFKKQ010000075.1 GCA_017304505.1 Hyphomicrobiales bacterium
GCTCGTGAGGTGCGTCGCAGAACCGCGGCCAGCCGTCGCGTACTGGAGAACGCCCGGCTTCTCCTTCGCAAGTTTGACAAGATCGGCAACGCTTCTAACGCCAAGCGACGGATGCACGACGAGAATATTGGCGGTCTGAGCTTGCGGTCCTACCGCAATGATGTCCTTGCCGTATTCATACTTAACCGTTTTCGACAGAAACTCGTTGGCCACCGTAGCGAGCGGCGTATTGAGCAATGTGTATCCGTCCGGTGCCGCGCGGGCGACATCCAGTGTGGCTATAGCGCCAGCCGCGCCAGTCTTATGTTCGATTACGAACTGAGTGCCCATCAGTTCGCCCATTTTGGCGCCGACTACACGGCTGATGATGTCAGAGGGGCCGCCGGCGGCGAACCCGACCAGAATACGTACCGGTCTATCGGGATAATTGGCTTGCGCCAGAACCGCCCCTGAAGCCGCCAGCGCGATGCCGATCGTTCCGAAAAAAAATGCGAGCTTGCCGAAAGCAGCCCCCCCGAAAGCCGATCGATCGCGTTCCATAACTTTCCTCTCTTCATGCTCCGTGCACCGCCTCGATGCGAAAAACACAATACATAAGTTGGCGGTATTTGATACGTTGAATCCGTCCTCTATAGCATCTGTAATTGCACGTTGGCCCGCGTCCAATCGATCGAACACACCGCACAAAACGAGAGTGGATAGACATGACAGAGGAAGACCGCATCGGCATCGTAGGGGCGGGGCGAATGGGCCAGGCGATGACCAGACATCTGATCAGACGCGGCCACGCCGTTATCGTGCAGGATATTGATCCGGGCGCCCTTCGCGCTGCGCGGGATCTCGGCGCAGCGACTGTCAAAACACCGGAAGAAGTCGGAAAAGCTTGCCGCTTCGTCATTATCGCGGTTGGCTACGACGATGAGGCTTCGGCGGTGATGCTTGATAAGGATGGCTTGTTGGAAAGCATCAGGCCCGGCTCGATCATCGCGGTCTCATCCACCTGCACGCCGGATCATGTCAAGATGCTGGCTGATGCGGCGCAGGCGAAAGACGTCGATGTGCTTGACGCGCCTATTTGCCGCGGACAGCGTGCTGCCAACGCTGGAACGATGCTGACGCTGTGCGGCGGCAAGGCTGACGTATTCGAGCGAGCAAAGCCGATCTATTCAACCTTTTCCAGCGATGTCGTTCTTTTGGGAGGTGTCGGCGCCGGTCAGTTTGGAAAGGCGATGAATAATTTTCTGCTGTGGGTCAACGGCGTCGCGTTGATCGAGGCCGGCAGGCTCAGCGAAGTTTATGAGATGGATTTGGTGAAACTTCGTGAGGCGCTTCTGATGAGTTCGGGAGCCTCCGACGCCCTTAAGAATTGGGAGAACGTTTCATTTTTATGGGCGCTGAAGGATATGCAGATTGTTACCAAAATGGCTGATCAAGCCGGGCTTTCGATGCCGGTTGCGGGAGCCATCAAGGAACTGGTGAAGGACGGTCGTCGCATCAAGCAGACCAATCCGCCTGATTGGACCGGGCGCCTGTCAACAGGAAAGAAACCGTAGTCGCTGAGCTGGGACAGTCACGGGCGCTCCGTGTTGTCTGCAGTGGCGCTCATCGGACTGTGAGTTGGTGGGTTTCTTCCATCGCTTTCAGGGTATCCTTGAGAGTCTCGCGTGCGACCTTGCCAAGGCGGTTGCGGGGGATTTCCGCAATCGGGAAAATGCGGTCTGGCAAGTAAACGGGTGCCGCATCGCGAATATAATCGTACATCTTGTCGATCTCGATCGACCCGCCGCCGCGCGGGACAACCGCGACCCAAATCTGCTCGATGCCGATCGAATCGGTCATGCCGACGACGGCGACGTCCTCAACCTCAGGATGCCTCTTGATGATCTCTTCAATTGCGTCCGGAGAAACCTTGGTGCCACCACGGTTGATGATCTCATTGGTTCTGCCGGTGATGATCATCATTCCGTTACGAAAGACCACGCCTCGATCACCCGGGTAGAACCAATCGGAATGATCGACATCATATTGGCCTGATGGCCCTTTTAGATATCGCTGCCCCTGGCCGATGGCTCGGATGCGAAATTCACCCTCGGTGCCCAGATCAACGCTTTGTTTTTGATCGTCGACAACGTCGGTTTCAATCCACGGCGTCACAAAGCCCACCGCGCGATCCATGCCGAAGACGGCCTCCGATGGCGCATAAGCGACCGTCCCGCCTTCGGTGGATCCATAGCCGCAGAAAACCGTATTACAGATCAGCATACGGATGCGCGCCAGCAATGGCGCGTAGGCGACGCTGCCGCCGATGTGTATTGCGCGCAGCGAATCGAGGCGGCGGAAGTCGGCTTCTTGTCCTTTCACGATCTCGGAAATCTGATGGGTCGATGCCACCATCAATTCGGCGCGATGCGAAAGGACCAATAGCCGTGCGGTTTGGTCGAAGGCAAAACAGACGGTGCGGCCAAGCCAGAGGGCGGTGATGGCGAAGCTGTAGCCATAATTTGTGCTCAGCCCCGGGGTGCACACAACGCGGTCCCAACTTGGCGTACTTGTGCGAATTGCATACGAGATTAGGCGCTCGCAGACTGCTTCGTAAGTCAGAACGATAATTTTCGGCCGCCCAGTCGTTCCCGAGGACATGATCAGGCGGCAGAGACGGTTGGGATCCTGCGGTGCCGCGACGTTGGGTCCGGTCTCCGCAGGCACGTTACCGTTGAACCATGAATCGTCGACCGGAATCATCCGCATTGCGGTGTCTGCAATCGGCGAATTGGTCAAAAGCGCATCGACAGCCGTGTCGTTAAGAAAATCGGCCTGGGGAGCATCGAGCGAAAGGGACGTGATACCCGCACGATGCAAGGCGCAGATCAACGTCATGTGACCAATGGCATTGCGAACGTGAATGCCAACCCGGTCACCGGCCTTCAGACCGGATTTCCGCAATTGCTGCTCCGCAGACAATATTCCGTGACGGAGTGTGCGGTAAGTGAGGGTGACCTCGCTGGTGATAACGGCGGGTTTTTCCGGCGTGGCATCCGCGTGGAAGAAAATCATATCGATGAGGTCGATCATGACCGTCGGTTCTCTTGGAGAAGCGGGCTGGCCGGATTGCGGCCGAAGGAGACGGTATATTCTTCATCAGGGTCGAAAAAGATAGTCGAATCAATGGTTGGTTCGCGGCTTACAGGTACTGTGGCACCCCAGCAACGCTCGCTAAGAATCGCATCCAAACCGGTATTCTAGTTGAGAACACCATGATACAGGCTTTCCGGGAAACAATTCCCATGCGATATTCCGGCATCGCATGTGGCAATTGAGTCGGCAACAAGGATCATTGGCGTGAAACTGGAAGCAAATTTCGTGAACTCCTCTGCGCTCCTGGCTGCGGCCGCAGCTATGGCGGCATCGACCGGATCGGCGGGGGCGGCCGATCTTTATCAGAAAGCACGACCGGTATCCGCGCCTGCTCCGTCGTGGGAAGGGCTCTATGTCGGCGGCAGCGTGGGCGCCAGCTGGCTGAACAGCACACTTGACGACTCTGGCGCTAATGTTTTCGGCGCTTATTACGGCGGCTCGGGTTTGAGTCAGAACGCCAATGCTCTTGGCTTTATTGGCGGACTGCAGGCTGGCTACAACTGGCAGAGTCGAAATTTTGTCTACGGCCTCGAAGGGGATTTTTCGTGGATCGCTGGCGGCAAAGCCTCGGCCAACGGTTCCTTGGTCGATTACTCGGGCTACGCGACGAACAAAACCTCCAGGGTCGACGCGCTTGCGACATTCCGTGCGCGGTTCGGCATCGATATGGGTGGCACGCTACCCTACCTGACGGCGGGCCTTGCAGTCGGGCATATCAAGAACAGCTACACGCTCACGGCTCCGGCAGGCTACGGCGCGGGTGGTGCCATCTCAAGTTCCAAATCCTCGTGGGAGCCGGGTATTGTCATCGGCGGCGGCATCGAGCATCAGTTTTCGAACAGCCGTTGGAGCGTGAAGGGCGAGGTTCTGTGGGTTGGCTTCAAGGATACACATTACTCTGCGCCAGCCGCTGCTGCTTACTATGCTGGCACACAGGGAACTGTGAGCTCTTCGAATAATATGACCATTGGACGTCTGGGCTTGAACTACCGCTTCTAGTCCTGCTGTCGATGTGTCTCAGATCCGTAACAACCCGGTGCATGCACCGGGTTGTTTCATTCTGAAAAGCACCGCAGGATGGCTGTTGCTGGCCGATTGAGAGGTCGGGCAGGATTGTCGGTGCGGACGAAGCGAGGACGCGGTTGAACTTTGTTAATGTGATTTTGTTCCAGGCTGAAGTTGTGCCGGACAAGCTTGCCATTGTTGCCCACGGGTCAATCATTCCTTATGGGCGGCTGGCGAGCGGCATTTTATCCGTTCAAAAGCGTTTGAGCGCGATTGGTTTAAGCGCCGGGCAGACCGTGGGGATTTCGGTTGCTCATCCGATCGACCACTTGGTCGTTGCATGCGCTCTTTACAGGATGAAAATCGCGTCTGCTTCTATCAACGCGGCTGCCGACATCTATCTCGATAATGTGCCGTTCGACGTCGTGTTGGCAGACAACGCCCTGCCGACTGTCAGCGTCAAACAGCCAACCGCCCGGATGGTTCTGATTGATCCGAGTTGGTTCCAGGACCAGACCGCTTCTACCGTCACGCAGCGGACGACTGGCCATCGTGATACGGAGACGAAATGGGTCAGCCGAATTGTGTGCTATCCACATAGTGATGGCTCGTGCTCTGTGGTGAGGACCTCCGCGCAGTTGCTGGAGGCGCAATTGCAAACCTATTGCATTAGTGCACCGCCGTTGTGGGATCGGATGATATCGATCGCAGGGGTGCAGTCGAATGCGGGATTTCTACAAGCAATCTCGGCCTTGTCGCTTGGCCGAAGCGTCTGCTTCACAGATGTATACAATGTTCGCAGCCTGAGCTTGCTGTACAGGCACGACTATCTTGTCGCGCCAATAGAATTGGTCGAGCCGCTGTTGAAATTGCAGGAAGCAGACTACGCCGCCTTGCATGGGTTGCGTGCTGCATGCTTCGAGGGTTCTGCCTCCAGCACATCAGTGATGTCCAGAAGTCTGACGATGATTTGTTCAAATTTGCTGTTCCGCTACACTCACCCCGAAACTGGCATTGTGGCCTACGGCGATGTCAGTCGTTTCAAGGCCGTTGAAGGTGCGGTTGGGTTTGTTGCGCCATGGATCGAGGCGCAAGTTATCAGCAGCTCAGAGATTCTGCTTCCCGCCGGACAGGAGGGAACGTTGCGCTTTCGCCCGCGTGTCAACTCGGGTTATGGAGCATCGGACTCGTCTCGGGACGATGATTGGAATTATCCCGCACGACGCGCGGTAATAATGGCCAATCAGCTCCTGGTTATTCGCCCGAGCTAGAAAACAAAAGCACGCTCGTCAAAATCAACTGCTCCCTAACAGGCCAGCTGCCCCACCTTCTACAATCCGCACTTGTAAACGCCCTCGGGTCGTTTGTGATGCGGGTGGAAGCGGCGGTACCGGTCGAGCATTGTGATTATCCGGGATCCGCTATAGGCGTGCTATGTATCGTAGTAATTTCCGCACCGAACGAAAGGGAACCAATCGCCCGATTCGCTTGAGAACATCTTCCGCGATCTGAGATGAATGGCGCTTATAGATATCGACCGGGATGGAAAATGCCGGCAAAAGTTCTTGGTGTTCATACGCCACGTAGAATCGATTGCAGCCGTCGAATGCTGCAAATTGATAGCCAGCGGCTAACAACAATGGCTCCCAATCCTGGTGCGTCGGGATTGACGTGTTGGGAATAGTTGCTTCGATCACAACGACCCACGGTCGATATCGCTTGAAGTCTGTGCCGCGAAGAACCGAAGCCTCCCCGCCTTCAACATCGATCTTCAAAAAGTGGATATCACCATTGACGTGTTGCTCGCATACATGCGCGAGGGTATCTGCCGCAACAGTGTAAGTTTTTCGCTTGGTGTACCCGATCTTGCGGTGCTCGGCTGCGACCGACTCTACCATTGAGGATAAACTTGGCGCACCGACAACCTCGTGGAACGATAATTCGCCGGGCTTATCACATAGGGCAAGGCGAAGGTTAACGTCCCGTGAACGCTCGGCAGTTAAGCGTTCGTGCAGTCTCGGTATTGGCTCGACGTTGATCCCGCGCCATCCGCGATCATAAAAGACTTTTGTCAAGGATTCGGTAGTCGGATCGTTCGCACCAACATCGATGTAGAACCCTCGCTCGATGTTTCGAAATACGCGAGCGAGAAGGACATCTTCGAGATTTGAAGCGTAGCTAATGAACTCGTCGGGCATCCGTTTGATTCCAAGTTCACATAAATTAGCGGGCCGGCCTAAACCGTTCGCGCAGATAGCTCACAGCTTTTTGTAGAGCGGCCATTCCGCCACGCCGCTTCAGTTCGACGGCAAAGCGACCGGAAAGGCGTCCAACGCACTCCAAAGCATAGCCAACGCGGTGGGCCGCCGTGAGCCGAATTAAAAATAATCTGGTTCCAACAAGCGCAGTCGGCACCGAATAGAACTCGTTGTCTACAAAATCGGGCCTGGCCTCGTGATCAGCAAAGACGACCTCGCGCGCGTCTACGTTTGGCACATCGTCAACCCTGCCCCCGCGGCTGATCATTTCGCTGGCTGCATCTGCCACCTGCTGGGGAGAGGAAAAGTTTCTACAGTAATGCAGCCCGTAAACTGGACATTTTTCCCGCGCACCGCACGGCCGGCACTCCATCCCGTTTTCCAAAGTGGCGGCACCATTCGCGATCAATCCATGCGAGTTGTCCGGATTAGTGCTACCAAATAAAGTGATTGTAGGAATTCCAAGCACAAAAGTCGACCAGTGCGCTGGAAACGAATCCATGCCGATGACGAGATCGTGCTTATTCATCAGCTCGGTCAGCTTATTCAATGTTTCGAAAACATGAACCTCGCAGCCACTTAGATGTCGACGCTTGCCGAGCAAGACCGAAACCGAAAATCCGGAACTTTTGAGCAGATCGATGAGTTCTTGCTGTTTTTCGTAAGGATAGATTTTGAGAGGCCAGCCCGCATCGAAATGGATAAGAACGCTTTTGTGGCCGTTATGGTGCCGCGACTTTCGATGAGTTGAAGGTAGGTTTCGCGACAAAAAATCCTCTGCCTGGAGGAAGTGTCTTCCAAGCGCAAAAGCATAGTGATCAATGAAGTGAAAGCGCGTCGCGTTACAGTCTCGCGAAAGACGCAGATAAGTTAGAAATTCATCCGGCAGCCTGCTCTTAATGTCATCAAAATATTCCCAGTCTACTTTAGGATGTGAGGACTGTTCAGGGTGACGGTTAGGAGCAAATCCAGGGAGGGTCTCGATCGAAAGTTCCGGAACGATGGCGCGTGCGATTGGCTCATAGGCGTTGTTGACCACAAGCCGTGTTACAATCGATTGAGTATATTTTAAAGCGAAAGATAAGAAAGTGACGTCGCCGGCGTGATAGGGCATCACCGCTGTAAGCGACGATGCCCTTTTACTTGACTGAAGCAACGCAAGCGATCTGCGCGCAATCCAAGAAAGCAGCGCATGATTCTGAACAAAGAATCCATTCGACCAATATGGATTGACCTCAATTTCCTCGAGAACGCGGAAAACAACGTCTTCCTTGAGCAATTTCGAAAGCAAGCGTGTGTCGAGATCGCCATCCACAGTGGACAGA
>JAFKKQ010000523.1 GCA_017304505.1 Hyphomicrobiales bacterium
GCGCGCGCCCTGGAATGACGCCGCGGAATGTCAAGTGCATCAAAGCCGCACGTTGGCGCATTCCGGAACCGTGCCCTTCGCCGCCCGGATCTCGTCTTTCACGATGTCCGCTGTGCGCGAATAATATTGCAGCAGGCTCTGGGGGCGCATCTCGCTGCACAACAGCGGCAGATGCGGCCGCAACTCCGCGCGGAACGCCTGCACCCATCCGTCTTCGCCCAGCGCATGAAACACGTCGTCGTAAGCGAACAGGAAATACGACACGAACCAGCGATACTGGGTCAGCCTGGTCGGGTCGGCTTTGATCGCCTCGTAATCGGGCTTGAGGAATTCGGGATGCCTCAAGCCGGCTTCCATGTAGGAACTGTACAATTGCCTCGCGTTGGCCTCGCGGGCGTTACTGCGGATGGCATTCACCTGAATGAGAAATCCAACCAACGCGACGCAAGCCGCCACGGCCGAAATCCATTGCGCCGTGTTGCCGCGCTTCTGCCACCACGGGATGTTTGTCGGCGGAGGCGCATTGACATTTGGGGACACTGACATGCTGATGCCTCTGAAATGATAGGATCACGAAGTCACCGCCGGGCCGATCATAGCCGAAAGCGCCGACGTGCTGGAGGTCGACGAATGCGATTGAGGCCGTGTGGTTGAAAGCATGACGACGATCTACAAAATCTGCACCGCCGCCGAATGGCGTACCGCCGAACGCGAGGGCGTTTATCGCGGCTCGGCCGCAGACCATCACGATGGCTTCATTCATTTCTCAACCGCCGAACAGGCTGCGGAAACCGCGGCCAAGCATTTCGCCGGGCAGCGCGACCTTGTTCTGGTCGCCGTGGACGAGCGCGCGCTCGGCACGGCGCTGAAATGGGAGCCATCGCGCGGCGGCGCGCTGTTCCCGCACCTCTACGGCACGCTCGATTTCGAAGCCGTCCGCCGCGTCGATGCCTTGCCGCTCGGTGCGGCCGGAAGACACGTGTTTCCGGATTTCGGATAGCGCCTGAGACGCTGGCGGAGATGGCCGGCGCGAGGCGGCGCATCGCATCCGCATTGCGTTGCTTGCAAAATATAACCGGCAAAAACTTATCCCCGATCGCCAAACCGCATTTATCCTGTCCGCAGCCTTGCTCATCGAGGGCGTCGTCGATCGCGGCGTTGGATGACGGAGCGGGGCGCGGTGTCCGACAACGACATCGCGGTGGAGCGCCTGGAGGCGCCGGGCCCTTCGCAAAGGGCTCGTGCGTCTTCGCCAGACGCACC
>JAFKKQ010000524.1 GCA_017304505.1 Hyphomicrobiales bacterium
CGGCACGGGCGCGGTCTTTACCGGGCCTGTCGCCCAGCCGAGATCGTCGTTTGCCGTCGCACCCTGCGGCGTCGACGGGGCAGGGGGCGGCGCTGTGTCGAACGGCGAAGCGGCGCGCGGCAGGTCGACGTCGAAATGCGAGGCGATGCGCGGTGTCGCGCCGGCGAGCGGATCGGGAACGTCGCTCGCCCAGTCGAGGAAATCGGACGTGAGGGGACGCGGCGCCTCGCGCGGCGACTGCACGGCCGAGCGGTCAACCGGCGGTGCGGCCGGCTCGGTCGGCGTCCACAGGTCGTCATAGGAGGCGGGCGGCTGCATCTGCTGCACCGGCGCTGACGCTTCCTCGCCCTCGATATCCACCGCGACGATGTATTGCCCGATGACGAGGCGTTCCCCGTTGCGCAGCCGGTGCGGCTCCTTGAGCCGCCCTTCGTGGCCGTACAGGAACGTGCCGTTCGTGGACACGTCGAACAGCCAGTACGAGCCGTCCTTGTAGCGGATCTCGCAATGCTTGCCCGAGATGTAGCGGGTCGGGTCGGGAAGCGTCCAATCCAGATGCGTGTCGCGGCCGATGTCGATGCCGCGCTTTCCGGTCACCGCTACGCTCAGCGGGCCGCCATCCGGCAGACTCGTCTCGTTCTCGATCCGAAGGTTGAGCCTCATACTCACGGCCTCTGAGGTCCCACGATGGGTAAAATTCGAGCGGTCACACTACGATAGTCCAGTTTCGGCGAGCCGTGCGCCTTCGTCGATACACGTCTTGAGAATCGACTTGCGTTGGTCCGGCGCGAGATACGCGCCCGCCAGCGTCATGGCTACCGCGGCGGCGTGCGGTGTCAACTCGGGCGGTGGCGCGATCGCGAGGCCGCGTCCGGCCGACATGGTGCCGCCTGACCACGCTGCAGACAGGGCGTTCCATGCGGTGGCGGTGTTCTGGTCGGCCTGGGTGGCGGCATCCTGCGCGGCCTGGCGCATCTCGCTGCTCGGGTCGCGCACCCACGCCTCCGCGGCGTCCAGCGCGGGCATCTGCGCGGGCGGAATCGGGTCCAGCAGGCGGCGCACGCTGCGGCAGCCCCACCAGACGCATTCGCGCCGGCCGAGCAGATAGGCGCAGAACGTGACCGCGTCGTCGAGCTTGTCCTGCGACACGAGCCCGCGCAGAAAGTCCAGCGCAGGCTCGTCGGTCGGCGGCACGCTGATGCGGCTGTTCGCCATCGTGAAACTGTCGAACAAGGCACGCGCCGTGGCGAAGCGCAGTTC
>JAFKKQ010000076.1 GCA_017304505.1 Hyphomicrobiales bacterium
CATCCGCGCGATGGTCGAAAGCCGGTGGGCGATGGCGATCACCGTCTTGCCGCTCATCAGCGTGTCGAGGCTTGCCTGGATCGCGCCTTCGACCTCGCTGTCGAGCGAGGAGGTGGCTTCGTCGAGCACCAGGATCGGCGCGTTTTTCAGAATGACGCGGGCGATGGCGACGCGCTGGCGCTGGCCGCCGGACAGCTTGACGCCGCGTTCGCCGACATGGGCGTCGTAGCCGCGACGGCCGCGCCAGTCTTCCAGTTCCAGGATGAAATCGTGCGCCTGCGCCTGTTTCGCCGCGGCGACGATCTCCTCCTCGGTGGCCTCGGGCCGGCCGTAGCGGATGTTGTCGCGGATCGAGCGGTGCAGCAGCGAGGTGTCCTGCGTCACGACGGAAATCTGCGTGCGCAGGCTCTCCTGCGTCGCCTGCGCGATATCCTGGCCGTCGATCAGGATGCGGCCGTCCTCGAGATCGAAGAAGCGCAGCATCAGGTTGACCAGCGTCGATTTACCCGCGCCGGAGCGGCCGATCAGCCCGATGCGCTCGCCGGGATGAATGGTGAGCGACAGCCCGTCGATCAGGCCGCTCTCGCGGCCGTAGCCGAAACGGATGTCGCGGAATTCGATCTGCCCGTGCGCGACGGCGAGCGTCGCGGCATCGGGCCGGTCGGTCAGTGCGATCGGCCGGGCGATGGTCATCATGCCCTCCTGCACCACGCCGATGTTCTCGAAAATCTCGGTGACGCGCATGGCCACCCAGCCGGCGATGGAGATGATCTGCCAGGACAGCGGCAGCGCCATCGCCACGGTGCCGACCTCGACCTTGCCGTGCATCCAAAGCCAGATCGACATGGCGCCGGTGCCGGTCACCAGCAGCGCGTTCAGCGTCGCGAGGCAGAATCCGAACAGGGTGTTGAGGCGAAGCGAGGCGTAGAACAGGCCGGTGTGCTCGTCGAACGCCTCGCGGACGTAGGCGTCCTCGTCGCGGGCGCGGGCGAACAGCTTGACCGTGAGGATGTTGGTGTAGGTGTCGACGATGCGGCCGACCAGCCACGAGCGCGCCTCCGACACCGCTTTGGAGCGGTCGCGCATCTGCGGCACGAACATGCGCAGCATCACCAGATAGCCGGCAAACCAGATCACGATCGGCAGCGCCAGCCACTTGTCGGCGGAGGCGAGCAGGATCAGCGCCGAGGTGCCGTACACCATGATGTACCAGACACCCGTGATGAGCGCGACGAGGCTTTCGCGCACCGCGGGTCCGGTCTGCATGACGCGGTTGGCGATGCGGCCGGCGAAGTCGTTCTGGAAGAACGCCCAGGACTGCCGCGCCACGTGCCAGTGGTTCTGCCAGCGGATCATGTTGGCGACGTTGACCGCGATGGCCTGGTTGCTCACCAGGTTCTGCGCCATCTGCGACAGCGGGCGCAGCACCAGCAGCACCGCGGCCATGCCGAGCAGCATCGGCCATTGCTCGGTCCACAGCGTTTCCGGCTTGCTCGACGTGATCAGCGTGACGATGCGGCCCATGAAGGCCGGAATGCTGGCGTCGAGCACGGCGACGACGAAACCGGTGACGAACAACGCCACGAACAGGCCCTTCGCCTGCCGTGCAAAATGCCAATAAAACGCGACAAGGCCGGTCGGCGGTTGCGATTGCGCCGGTCGTCTAGTCGGATTGAGGGTGTTTTCGAACAGACGGAACATGGTTGAATCGGCTCACGTAGCCGCGGTTCGTGACCGGAGCGTGGCGTTGCGCTCGTGTTGCCGTGCGCGCAGGCGGGCCTTCGCGGGCGGCATGGCTGTGCGCAATGTGGTTTCCGGTAAGGGTGCCATCGTGGGATTATTTTACTGGAAACGGCCTGCCCGCGGTGGCGTATTCCACAGCGTCTTCAATCACGGCCGCTTGATGGCATTGCGGCGCGGCCCGGTGGTTGTCCGACCCGCAGGGGCATGGCCGTTGCCGCGGTCCGTGCTTATGATAGCGCTATCATCGTCATCGTTACCCTCGTCGTTGCATGGGAAGGGATCAGGTTCATGATCGACTTGTACTATTGGACCACGCCGAACGGCCACAAGATTACGATCTTCCTCGAAGAGGCCGGGCTGCCCTACAAGATGTTTCCGGTGAACATCGGCAAGGGCGAGCAATTCAAGGCCGATTTCCTCGCCATTTCTCCGAATAATCGCATTCCGGCGCTGATCGATCGCGATCCGCCGGGCGGCGGCGCGCCGATCTCGGTGTTCGAGTCCGGCGCTATGTTGGTTTATCTCGCCGAGAAGACCGGTAAGTTCCTGTCGAAGGAGCCGCGTCCGCGGGCTGACGTGCTGCAGTGGCTGTTCTGGCAGATGGGCGGGCTTGGGCCGATGTCCGGGCAGAACAATCATTTCAGCAACTACGCGGTCGACAAGATCCAATACGCGATGGATCGCTACCGCAACGAAGTGAACCGCCTCTATGGCGTGATGGACCGGCGGCTTGCCGACCGCCCGTTCCTGGCCGGCGAGTATTCCATCGCCGACATGGCTTGCTATCCGTGGGTGGTGCCGCACGAGCGGCAGGGCCAGAGCATCGCGGATTTCCCGCATTTGAAGAAATGGCTCGACACCATCGCGGCGCGGCCGGCGGTGAAGAAGGCTTACGAATGGGTGCCGAAGGTCAATCCGGGGCATGGCGGCATCCGCACTGCGGAGGAGCGCGCGATCCTGTTCGGCCAAACGTCGGCCTCGGTGGACAAGGCGGCCGCTGGGGCGCGGTGATTTCGCAAGGCGACGTCTCTCGCGGCGTCATTCCGGGGCGCGCCTCCGGCGCGTCCGGAATGATAGCGGTGAAATATGCGGGGCCGGCGCAAACCCCGCATTGCAAACGACAAGTCAACCGATCACGGCTCGCCGCCGATGACGCCGAAAATTTTCCAGCCGCCGCCGTCCTTGCTGTAGCAAATCTGGTCGTTACCGAGCGAGCTCAACGCGTCGATCGGCACAAAGCCGACCTTGCCGGACGGTGCGACCACCCGCAGCATCGGGCTGTCAGTGCTGCCTGCGCCATTGTCCGGCATGACGCGCACGAAATACATGCCGAGGGTTTCGAGGACTGGAGCATTGGGTTGCGGACCCGAGTGCATTTCGAGGTTGGGCTCCATCGGATAGTCCCATTCGCCTGGATCGGTGCCGGTGGACTTGATCAACTCCTCGAATTCTTTCGCGTCGAAGCCCGGATCGGCCGGGGCGCAGACGGTGTCCTTGCGGTCGGGGAACGGCATGGCAGTCGGGTCGGCGGCGTAGGCGGCGAGGATGTCCCAGCCTTCAGCGTCTTTGTTGTCGAGTCCGATGGCCTTGGACAGATTGTCGATACCGGGCTTTCGCTTGTCGGCCTTATCGCCCTTCTCGCCGATCCAGAAGAAGTTCGCGGCAATCATCGCCGCGAGCGCACGGCGGTCTTTTTTCTGGGCGGCGGCGCTGAGCTGCTTGCGGAACGCAGCGAAGGCCGGATCCTCCAGCGCGGCGGGCGGTGTGATCGTCACCGCCTTGTAGGGCTTGGGCGCGCTCTCTTGCTGTTGCGGCGGTCCGTTTTGCGGCTGCGGTGTTTGCGTCAAGGCAGGCGCCGTCGCGGCGGCGAGGAGGGCGGTGGCGACGGAAACGGCGACCCATACGCGCTGGCCCATCGGGCATCTCCTGCGGCAATCCAGTGGACGTGACTCTACGTCAGATTGCGTCGGAGTTGCGGCCTGAACATCACGGGCAAACCCTGTCTCGCGTAAACCCGCAGCCTGTGTTACCGCCGCGTCCCGTCCCTTAAGCCAACGAGAGCGCCATGCCTGCAACGCTGGTCTCGCCTTACGTCCTGCCGATCCTCATGCTGCTTGGATCCAACATTTTCATGACGACCGCCTGGTACTGGCACTTGCGGTTCAAGGAATTGCCCTTGTTCAGCGTGATTGCGATGAGCTGGGGGATCGCGCTGATCGAGTATTGCCTGGCTGTGCCGGCAAACCGCTGGGGCAACGCCGTCTATACCGCGGCGCAACTCAAGACCATGCAGGAGGTCATCACCCTTCTGGTCTTTGCCGGCTTCTCGCTGGTCTACCTCAAGGAGGCGATCACCTGGAATCATGTCATCGGGTTTGCGTTGATCGCGGCCGGGGCGTTCTTCGTTTTTCGCGGACCGTTGTGATGCGACTGCGCCCGGCGTGTCTCCGCCATGCAGTTATCCGATTGCGCCGCGCGAACATCGGCGGCAACATCGCGACCGCCCGCAATTGAGGACTTTCAATGACCAATCATCGCCTGGACGCTTCGCCCGACACGGTCCATTGGGGCTATTTCGACGCGAAGTTGAAGCCGCAATGCACCATCGACTCGGGAGATACTGTCACCATTTCGACAGTGTCGGGTGTGGTCGGCCATTTGCCCAAGCCCGGCTCGGGAATGACGGTGCTGCCCGCGCTGCAGGCGGTCCACGACACGCTGCAACCCAAGATGGGACCCCACATCCTGACCGGTCCGGTCGCGGTGCGCGGCGCCAAGGCCGGGCAGGTGCTCGAGGTCCGCATCAAGCAGATCGAGCTGCATCAGGACTGGGGCTACAACAGCATTCGCCCGCTCAAGGGCGCGCTGCCGGACGACTTCGACGAGTTGAAGCACATCCTCATCCCGATCGATAAGGCGCGCAATGTCGGCAAGCTGCCGTGGGGCCTCGAGCTGCCGCTCAAGCCGTTCTTCGGCATCATGGCCGTGGGTCCTGCGCCGCGATGGGGCATGGTCGATTCGCCCCCGCCGCGCAGGAACGGCGGCAACATGGACAACAAGGAGCTGGTGGCCGGCACCACGCTTTACTTGCCGATCTTTGCCGACGGCGCGCTGTTCTCCTGCGGCGACGGCCACGGCGTTCAGGGCGACGGCGAGGTCTGTATCACCGCGATCGAAACCGGGCTGATCGGCACCTTCGAGCTGATCGTGCGCGACGACATGAAGCTGGAATGGCCGATGGCGGAGACGCCGACCCATGTCATGACGATGGCGTTCGATCCCGACCTTGACGATTGCGTGGTGATCGCGCTGCGCAACATGATCAAGCTGATCGCCGAGCGCACCGGCCTCACGCGCGAAGATGCCTATCGGCTGTGCAGCCTCGCCGCCGACCTTCGCGTGACCCAGGTCGTCAATGGCTCCAAGGGCATCCACGTCATGCTGGACAAGACGATGCTGCAAAAAGCGCGGTGAGTCCACGCCGGCACGGCGAGTTCACCTTGCCGGCGTGATCTTCAAAATCCGTCCGGCCGCATTGTCCGTCAGCAGGTAAAGCGCGCCGTCGGGGCCGTTGCGCACGTCGCGGATGCGTTCGCCGAGATTGTGCAGCAGGCGCTCCTCGCCGGTGATCTTTTCGCCGTCGACGGTAAGGCGCACCAGCAGTTCGGCCTTGAGCGCGCCGATGAACAGATTGCCTTTCCACGCCGGGAACAGGTTGCCGGTGTAGAACGCCATTCCCGATGGCGCGATCGACGGCACCCAGTATTTCAGCGGCTGCTCCATGCCGGCCTTGTGCGTGCTCTGATGGATCTTCGCGCCGTTGTAGTCGATGCCGTAGCCGATCACCGGCCAGCCGTAGTTCTTGCCTTTCTCGATGACGTTGACCTCGTCGCCGCCGCGCGGACCGTGCTCCTGTTCCCAGAGCTTGCCGGTGATCGGATGGAACGTCAGCCCCTGCGGATTGCGATGGCCCAGGCTCCAGATTTCGCCGCGCGCGCCTTGTCGGCCGACAAACGGATTGTCCCTCGGGATCGCGCCATCCGGTGCGATGCGGATGATCTTGCCGTTGTCGGCGTCCAAATCCTGGGCCTTGTCGCGCGGCCCAAAATGATCGCCCATGCTGGCAAACAGCTTGCCGTCGGAGCTTTGCGCGATGCGGCAGCCGTGGTTGTTGCCGCCGCCGGGACCCTGTGCGCGGAAGATGATGTTGACGTCATCGAGCCGCGGCGCTTCGCCGTCGGCGAGTCGGGCGCGGGCGATCGCGGCATTGCCGCCGCTCTCGTAGTTGAAACAGAAATAGATCGTGCGGTTGCTGGAGAAATCGCGGTCGAGCGCGACATCGAGCAGGCCGGCCTGCCCGCTGGCATAGACTTCGGGCACGCCGGAGAGGGCGGGCGAAAGCTTGCCATCGGGCGTCGCAATGCGCATGCGGCCCGGGCGTTCGGTGACCAGCATCCGGCCATCGGGCAGGAAAGCCAGCGCCCAGGGATGGACGAGGCCGCCGGCCACTGTTTCGACGCGCAGATTGCCGGCGGAGGACCGGAAGGTCTGAGCCTGCGCGCTGCAAGAGAACGCCAGCAGGCTCGAATACGCCAGCAGACCTGTGGCCAACGCGGTCGCGCGTTTCATGGGGTCAGGCTCCTGCCGGCCGATCCATCAGCGTGCCATACTTTATGTGACAAGACTTGCAGCCGAATTTACGGCACCGGGAACAAATCTTGGTGAGGGCTGCCGCCGTTTCCGGTTATGCCCGGACGGGCATCCGCGTATGTCCGGAACCGATCGTGGTCTTAGCCCCGCAAAAATATCAACGGGCAAGCATGTAAGTGCGCTGCCGCAGCACCAGCATGCTGAGCAGGATCAGGTTGGCGAGGTTGAAAGCCACGCCGGTGCCGAAGGCGGGCAGATAATAGCCGTAGGTGTCATAGAGGTGGCCGGCGAGCCAGCCGCCGGCCGCCATGCCGCTGCCGGTCATGAACAGCAGCACCGGCACCCGCCAATGCGCCTCGCTGGCCGGATAAAGCTCGCGCAGCGTCAGCACATACGCGGGGATCAGGGCACTGAAGCCCAATCCGAACGCAGCCGACACCGTGAACAGGCCGATGGTGTCCTGGGTGAACAGGAAGCCGCTCATGGCGATGCATTGAAGCGCCGAACTGATCGCGGCGGTCAGCAGTCCTCCCATGCGGTCGGAGAACAAGCCCCAGGCCTGGCGGCTGAAGAAACCCATCCCCAACAGCACCGACAGCATGGACGCTCCGACCGTGGCGGAGATGCCGATGTCGCTGCAGAACGCCACCAGATGCTGCTGCGGCATCGACATGGTGACGCAGCATAGGAAGCCTGCGCACGAAAGGATGACGAACACGACATTCGGAGGCCATCCGAAGACCATCCGGCTGGTGCCGGTCTCGGGTTTTGCATGCGTTTCCGCAGGCGCTTGGGGCGCCGGGCGCAGGAAAATCACGGCAAGGGGAACGATGAGCGCAAGCTGGAAGAAGGCGAATCCGATCATCGTCCAGCGCCATCCGAAATTGGCGATGGACTGTTCGAAGATCGTCGGCCAGATGAAGCCGGCCAGATAGCCGCCGCTCGACATCAACGCCAGGGCGGAGCCGCGGCGGCGATCGAACCAGTTGCTGACATAGACGTAGAGCGGCGCATTGAGCCCGGCGTTGCCGATCAGGCCGATGAACAGGCCATGCCCGAGGTAGAGCTGCCAAGGCTGACCGCCGGTGGAGATGAGCAGCCCGATGCAGATCATCGTTGCGCCGAACATCACCGTCAGCCGGATGCCGTAGCGCTTCGCCACCTGCCCCAGAAGGATGCCGCCGGCTGCGGAGCCGAGCCACGCAAGCGAGATCGCGAGCGAGGGGATGGAGCGCGCCCCGCCGGTGTCAGCGGCGATCTCCTTCTCAGCGGCGATCTCCTTCAGCCCGACGGCGGTGATCCACGGCCCGCCGAACGACATGCCGAGCATGACCAGCGCGACGGTCGCGGCGACCCAGGAGTCGCGGCTCTCGATCGACCGCTTCTCGAAAGGCTGGGCGCTGGCAGGCTGCGCGGAGTGCGCATCGAAGGGTTGCGTTGTCAAGCGAAGTCCTGAACCAAGCCCTAAAGTCGAGTCCTGCGGCCAAGTCCTGCGGCCAAGTCTCGAAACTAGGTCCCGGCATGTTCGGCGTGAGGGGCAGGCGCAGGCCGGAACGGGCCTTGCCCGGTCGAAGTCGTGACTGCGCTTTACTATCCTAAGGACCGGCGAAGGGAAGAGGCAAAGACGATAACCGCCATTGCGCTGGACGCGGGGTGAAATGGCCGTCGCTCCGGCACGGGCGATCCGATAGCGACTTAGGGCCCTCGAACAAGCGCAGAGGCGGCGAGGCTTTCACGGAGACGTGACATCCGGGACGGGGATTGCCGCTCCCGAACGCTCCGGCCGGATTATTGAGCCGCCGCCATCACCGGCTGCGCATCCATCGTGATGTGGTTGGGCTGCTCGGCAATCCGCTCGAGCCAATCGCGTACCGCCGGAAAGCCCGTGAGGTCGTAATCGCAGGTGTGTGCAATGTGCGTGTAGCCGTATAGCGCGATGTCGGCGATGGTGTAGCGGTTAGCCGCGAAGAACCGGCGTTTGGTGAGGTGCCGCTCCATCACGCCGAGCGCGCGATAGCCCTCCTGCATCCAGTCCTCCAGGGCGTGGCTCTGCAACTCGCGCCCGCCCCGCACCAGCGTGAGCCAGAAATAAGCGGCGCCGAGATTGGGCTCCAGGCTGTGCTGCTCGAAGACCATCCATTGCAGCGTTTCGGCGCGGTCGGCGCGATCGTCCGGCGTCAGCGGGGTGTGCTCGGCGATGTACCAGAGGATGGCGCTCGACTCTGCGATGTATCGGCTAGGCGCCACCTTCAGCAGCGGCACGTGGCCGCTCGGATTCATCGCGAGGAATTCGGGGGTGCGTGTCTCGCCTTGCAGGATGTCGATCTCGACAAGTTCATGCGGGATGTCGAGCTGCGTCAGCGCGAGACGCACTTTGTAGCAGTTGCCCGAGCGGCGCATGGAATACAGCGTGTACATGCATCCTCTCCCCATTCCGCGCCCGCGTCGATTGTCTCCGATAAAGGAATAAAGCGCGGCGTTTGCAAGGCCGGCCAATGACGATCGCGTGAAAAAACAATTGCGTGCATTGCAACATGAGAATTGGAAAAATGCGATCCGATTTCGGCCGCCGCACGCAAGGGATTTCTCCGCCCGGCCCAAGGGCCGCCGAGGCATCTTCGATCGATTCAAGATTTCTTAGCGGATTGATGCTTCGGTCGTGCCGCGGGTCGCGACGAGCGTCCGGCGGAGGATCCTTTCCGTGCAGCAGGTGGCCCCCGAACAGCATCACGATCGAGGTGTATCGCTGCGTGAGGCACTGGCGACGGGCGCGTGGCTCAAACCGCCGCTGGTGACGTTTGCCGCAGCCCTGATGGCCGGCGGCACGCTGCTCGCACTCTGGCTTCTTTTTATCACCGCGCACGGCACGCTCGATTCGTTCGGCCGGCCGCTCGGCACCGATTTCTCCAGCTTCTGGACCGCTGGCCGCATGGTGCTGCAAGGCCAGGCGTCGCTGGCCTACGACTGGGACGCGTTGTTCGCATTGCAGCGGCAGACGCACGGGGTCGAGCTTTATTTTCCGTGGAGCTATCCGCCGGTGTTTCTGCTGATCGCGACCGCACTCGCCGCACTGCCCTACGTGCCGGCGCTGTTGGTGTGGCAGGCTGCGTCGCTGGCGGGCGGGCTTGCGCTGGTGTGGCGCATCGTGCCGTCAAAACGCGCTTTGCTGCTGGCGCTGGGCTTTCCCGCCGTGCTGATCTGCCTTGGCCACGGCCAGACCGGCTTTCTCACCGCGGTGCTTTTGGCCGGCGGTGTGCTGGCGTTGCCGCGGCATGACATCCTCGCGGGCATACTGTTCGGGCTCCTCATCTACAAGCCGCAGTTCGGTCTGCTGCTGCCCTTTGTGCTGGCAGCCGATGGCCACTGGCGCGCGATCCTTGCAGCGGCAGCGACCGTCCTCGTCGCCTTTGCCGTGACGATGGCAATTTGGGGCTGGCCGGTGTGGCAGGCGTTTCTCGATTCGATTCCGCTAACACGAACCATCGTGTTCGAGGCGGGCGACACCGGCTTCGAGAAGTTCCAGAGCGTGTTCGCCATCGTCCGGGTGTGGGGCGGTTCGGTGCCGTCGGCTTATCTCGCGCAGGGCGCCTTGACGGCCGGCGTCCTCGCCGTATCGGTCCTGATCTGGCGCTCGGGCACGCCGCTGCGGTTGAAGGGCGCGGCGCTACTCACCGGCACGCTGCTGTGTTCGCCCTATGTGCTGGACTACGACCTCATCGTGTTCGGCATGGCGCTGGCGCTGTTTTCGGCTCATGGGCTGGAGCATGGCTTCATGCGCTGGGAAAAGACGCTGCTGGCGTTCGGATGGATCGCGCCGTTGGTGGCGCGCAGCCTGGGCGGCTTGCTTCATCTTCCCATCGGGCTTGCGGCGATGACCGCCGTGTTCGTATCCATCGCTCTGCGCGTGCTTCACGAGCAACGTGCCGGTGTTGCGGTCGGGGCTGGGACCGCCGGCGTGTCTTCCGAAACCGCTTCCGCGCGCTTTTGACGTTCGACACATCCGAGCCGAATCCGGTTGCCTTGACCACCGGATCGTCGGAGCATGGCGCAAAGCCAGGGCAACTGGCGCGGATGCTTTGGGAGGACACCATGCGTCGGAATGCACTTCACGCCGCTTGTGCGGCCGCCTTTGCCATAACGCTGACGGTTGCTTCCAGCTCCGGTTGGGCTTTCACGCCCGACCATGCCGACCGCGCGGCGGCGGTGAAGGAGGGTAACGTCAACTGGTACACCTCCACGCCGTTTCCCCTGGTGCAGATCCTGGCCGACCGCTTCACCAAGGACACCGGCGTGAAAGTGACCCTGCTGCGCACCGGCGGCGAGGCGGTGCTGCGGCGCTTCCTGCAGGAGTATCAGGCCGGGCAGGCCGGTGCCGATGTGCTCACCATGTCGGACGCCGGCGCCGCGAGCGGCCTGGCGCGGCAAGGCGTGTTTGTCCCATTCAAGCCCGAGGGCTTCGACAAGGTGATTGACACCGCCAAGGACAAGGACGGCAACTGGATCGCCCAGCGCGTGCATGTGATCGGCATGCCGGTACGCACCGATCTCGTCGCGGAAGCCGACCGGCCGAAGACTTGGTCCGACCTGAAAGACCCGAAATACAAGGGCAAGATGGTGATGCCCGATCCGTCGTTCACCGCGATCCAACTCACCGTGGTCGGCATGCTGTCGCAGAAGCTCGGCTGGGATTTCTATAAGGCGCTGCGCAAGAACGACACGATGATCGTCCAGGGCCACCAGCAGGTGTTCAAGACCATGCAGCAGGGCGAGCGCGTGATCGGCGCGGAGGGCGCCGATCCGACGAGCTACAACAAGGGCAAGCCGCTGCCGAACCAGACGATGATCTATCCGACCGAGGGCGTCTTCACGGTCTGCTCGCCGGTCGCCATCGTCAAGAACGCGCGCAACCCCAACGCCGCCAAGCTGTTTGCGCAATTCATGCTGTCGGAGACGGCGCAGACGATCATTGCCGAGAACGCCATCCATTCCTCGCGCCTCGACATCGCTCCGCCGAAAGGACAGCCGTCGCTGAAGGAGATCAAGGTCATTCCGATCGACCTCGATTACATCGAGAAGAACGGCAAGAAGCTCAAGGACCGGTTCAGCGAGATCTTCCAATAACCGCGTCGCGCTTTATTTGTTCAGCAGTGCCGCTTCGAAGGCGCTGGCGATGGCCTCCTTGCTCTTGCCGGGCTTGGCGGCGTCGCCGATCACGATGACGATCTGCCCGGGCCTGGCAAGCTTGGCGAAGCGGTCGCCGGTCGCGCGCCGCGCCCGGTCATAGAACCAGGCGCGCACCGCAGGCTTCGTCATGATCTGCGACACCACCGGCCAATGGCCGGCGCCGTGTTCGAGCAGGTGCATGGCGAACGGGCCGAGGCCGAGCGGGTAGGCGGCGCCGGTCGCCACCACGATGCGATCGAACGGCGCCAGCAAGGCCGGGTCGGCGAGAACGTCGGTACCGAGGCGGAACGTGACGTTCTTGTATTCGCACGCCGCGACCAGACCGGCGACGGTGCGCGCAAGGCTTGCCGGATTGGCCTCGACGTCCTGGAACATTGGCGCGAACCCGGCGTAACGGAATGCTCCGCCCGCCCGCTTGGCTTTCTCGAACACCGTCACGGCATTGCCGTCCGCGACCAGCGACGCATAGGTTAGTCCCGCTGGCCCCGCACCGATCACCGCGATGCGTTCGCCGTGCGGCGGCCTGGGGTTTGCGAACAAGCTCTCGCGCCCGGCCGCGCCATTGACCACGCAGGAAATGCCCGCGCCGCCGCGCATACCGTCGATGCAGGTGTTGCAGGCGAGGCAGCGCCGGATCGGCTCGCCGCGGCGGATCTTTTCGACCCATTGCGGCTCCGCGACCAGCGTGCGGCCCAGGGCAATGAAATCGGCCTTGCCCTGGGCGACGGCGGCGGTCGCGGTGTCGGGGTCGCCGAGGCGGCCCACCGCAATCACCGGCACCTTGATCGCCCGCTTGATGTCGGCGGCGAAGCCGAGGAACGGTGCGTCCGGCTCCGCCATCGGCGGGATCATGCGATGCGCGGTCGGCTTGGAGCGATAATGGCCGGCGGTGACATGTACCGCGTCGGCACCGGCTTCCGCCGCCCAGATCGCGAGTTGCCGTCCTTCGTCGTAGGTTACGCCGCCGTCGAAGAAGTCGTCCACCGACACGCGATAGATGACGCCGAGCGAGGGGGCCGCCGCCTTCACCGCGCGCAGCACGTCGAGCCCGAAGCGGGCGCGATTCGCGAGGCTGCCGCCGTATTCGTCGGTGCGGCGGTTCTCGAACGGCGCGTGAAACTGCGAGATGAGGTAGCCGTGCGCGGCGTGGACTTCGACGCAGTCGAAGCCGGCCTGCTGCGCGCGCCGCGCCGCAGCAGCATAAGCGGCGGTGGTCTGCGCGATGCGCTCGCGGCTCATCGCCTGCGGAACGATGACCTCGAACGTCGTCTCATAGACCGGATGCGGGATCGCAGACGGCGCAATTGGCGTTTCGCCGCAGATGTCGATGCGGGTGTGGCCGCCGCCGTGACCGAGCTGGATCGATGCCTTGGCGCCGCCGCGGTGGATTTCGCCGACAAGTCGCGTCAGGCCCGGCAGGAACTTGTCGTCGTAGATGCCAAGCTCGCGGCGGCGATGGCGGCCGGCCTTCTCCGGTGACGCCATCTCGACGGTGATGAGGCCCACGCCGCCGCGTACCCGCGCCATGTAATAAGCGACGGTCTGATCGGTGACGTGGCCGTCCTCGTCCGAGCCGCGCGTGGTCATCGGCGGCATGACGATGCGGTTCGGGATTTCCGCCGGTCCGATCCGCGCGGGCGTGAGAAGGATGTTCATGCCGGCGATTCCGTGCCTGCGATGCGCCGTGGCGGATGACGCTCACACCGAGCGGACCTCGCCGCCATCGATGTTGATTGCGGCGCCGTGCAGCCAGCGGCCTCGCGGCGAAGTCAGAAAGGCGATGAACGAGCCGAGATCTTCGACCTTGCCGAAGCGATTGATGTCGAACTCCTGGCGATAGTCCTCGCGCACCGAAGCTTCGTCGCGCCCCGTGGTCTCCATCGTGGCCCGGAAGCGCCGCCACAGCCGCTCGGTTTCGACCCGGCCGGGGTTGATGGCGTTGACCTGGACGCCGTCGGCCTTGCCGATATCCGCCATCGCCTTGGTGAAGGCGACGCAAGCCGCATTCACCGAACTGCCGATGGTGAACGGCGCCTCCGGTTCCTTGCCGCCGATCCCGGCGATCGTCACCAGCGAGCCCTGCTGCGCCTTCAAGAGCGGCCACGCCTCGCGGGTGAGCCGCACATGAGCGAAAAACTTCAGCGCGAAACCGTCTTGCCAGTCCGCGTTGGTCAGCTTGAAGAAGTCGCCGCGCTGGGTGGCGCCGGCGTTGTTGACCAGGATGTCGAGTTTGCCGAAGGCTTGTCGAAGTGCCGCAACCAGCGGCTTCTCCGACCCCTCCGTGCGCAGGTCCAGAACCGCAATGGCGGCCTTGCGCCCCTTCTTGCCGATTTGCGCCGCCGTCTCTTTCAGTGCGGCCTCGTCCCGCCCGGTCAGCATGAGGTCGCAGCCCTCGTCGGCCAGCGCCATCGCGATCCCACGGCCGATGCCGCGGCTTGCGCCGGTGACCAGGGCCACCTTGTCCTTCAACTGCAAATCCATGTGCGATCCTGTGTGCGATCCTGTTGGTTTCGTCCCGAGGTCTTGAGCGTGGCAAAGTGCTCATTCGCGCCGCAATTTCGGCCTTTTCCGCTGGCCTGGCAACGGCCGCGCCCCGGTTGCGGCGGCCGCCGCTCCCATCAACCAGTTTGATGCCCGCGATCAGCGATTGAGTCTTGCCGCGCCCGCTCCAGCCGACTAGGACTTCAGCGCCTTTCGGGCTCGGAGATTGTCATGGCACTGCTCAAGGACTCGCTTTCGCGCATCAAGCCTTCCGCCACGATGGCGGTGACCGATAAGGCGCGGGCCCTGAAAGCGTCGGGCCGCGATGTCATCGGGCTGGGCGCCGGCGAGCCGGATTTCGACACGCCAGACAACATCAAGCAGGCCGCGGTCAAGGCGATCATGTCCGGCAAGGCGGCGAAGTATACCGCTGTCGAAGGCCTTGCCGAGCTGAAGCAGGCGGTCGTCGATAAGTTCAAGCGCGAGAACAATCTCGAGTACAAGCCGAACCAGATCATTGTTTCCACCGGCGGCAAGCAGGTGCTCTACAACGCCCTGATGGTGACGCTGAATCCGGGCGACGAAGTCATCATCCCGGCGCCGTACTGGGTCAGCTATCCCGACATGGTGCTGCTGGCGGGTGGCGAACCGGTGATCGTGCCGTCGCGCATGGAGGACGGCTTCAAGATCAAGCCCGAGGCGCTGGAAAAGGCGATCACGCCGAAGACCAAGTGGATCATCTTCAACTCGCCGTCGAATCCGACCGGTGCCGCCTATAGCAAGGCGGAGTTGAAGGCGATCACCGATGTTCTGGTGCGCCATCCCCAGGTCTGGATCATGTCGGACGACATGTACGAGCATCTCGTCTACGACGACTTCAAGTTCGCGACGCCGGCCGAGATCGAGCCGCGGCTTTATGAGCGCACGCTGACCGTGAACGGTGTTTCCAAGGCCTACTGCATGACCGGGTGGCGGATCGGCTACGCCGGTGGTCGCGCCGACCTCATCAAGGCGATGGCGATGCTGCAGTCGCAATCGACCTCCAACCCGGTCGCGG
>JAFKKQ010000077.1 GCA_017304505.1 Hyphomicrobiales bacterium
GACCTTGTCGAGGTCGCGATCCTTCGGCGAGCGCCAGGCCGCGCCCATGCAGAAACGGCTCGCGCCCGAAGCCTTCGCCGCCCGCGCCTCGCGCAGCACGGCGTCGAGGCCCATCAGCTTTTCCGCCTTCACGCCGGTGTCGTATTTCGCGCTCTGCGGACAATAGGCGCAGTCCTCCGGGCAGCCGCCGGTCTTGATCGACAGCAGCGTCGAGATCTGCACCTCGGCCGGGTCGAAATGCTGCCGGTGGATGCGCGCGGCCTCGAACACCAGCTCGGTGAACGGCAGCGCGAACAGCGCGCGGACCTCCGCGCGGGTCCAGTCGTTGCGGACGAGGCCGGGATCGTGCGGAGCGTGGAACGCGGGAGCGAGCGTCATGGCGGGACCCTTGTTGGCGCCACCATAACCGCGCGCGCGGCGGGGACAAGGGCAGAGCGGCAGGCCATAGCCAACGCTGCGCTGCCCCTGCTGTTTGTTGCTCGGGCCCGGGGTTGGCCCGCTTCCCTGTTTCCTTCCCTCTCTTTCGAGAGGATGGAGCGCCGGGAGGCGCCAGGGGCTTGCGAGGCCCCTTACGGACCCTGACGAGGGGCCCGTTGGTGCGTCTTACGAAGACGCACGAGCCCTTTGCGAAGGGCCCGGCGCCTCCAGGCGCTCCACCGCGATGTCGTTGTCGGACACCGCGCCCCGCTCCGTCATCAAACGCCGCGATCGACGACGCCCTCGATGAGCAAGGCTGCGGACAGGATAAATGCGATTCAGGAAGCGGGGATAAGTTTTTCGGCGTGCTCTGCGTAAACCCCTCATGGTGAGGCAGACGAAGGTGCCGTCTCGAACCATGAGCCTGTTGTCAACGATCTTGGCGATGGATGCCTACAATCGCGGCATTGACGCGAAGCTCAACGTTATTGGCGATGTGGCAAGCGTAAGGTGGGCAAAGGCGCCAACGGGTTCGCGCAGAGCGCGGCCCAATGACAGGCTCCGCGCCGTGCCCAGGCGGACTTCAAAAACGATCAACCCATCCTACGAACCGAACGTCAGATGAAGGTTCGCCTCAAAGCTGGCCGTAGCGGCGCAGGACCTCGCGGCAGCGCTCGCCGACGCGAGTGCTGACCGAGGCGAGCGTCGCCCCGCAGCGCAGAAGATTGGTCATGCTCGGCGAGGTGTCCGAGTGGTCGCAGTACCGCGTCGCCGCCGGCTTGCAGGGAGCCAGGTCTTTCATGTCGATCGCGTCGGCCGCGGTGATCGACACGCCAAGGCACAGCACGGCAACGAAGCTCTTCACCATCGTGAGGTCCACCTGATTGGGGCTGGATGACCGGCGGACCCATCGGAGAAAGGCCATTCGGCTGGCGCGGGTTACATCCGGCAAATGTGTCATTCGTGCGTCAAACGGACCGGAAACAGCGTGCAGGACAACAATCCGGCGAACCGCCCGCGGCTCCGGCGAGCGCCGCCGGCGGACCCCGCCGCGCGCACGCTGGAAAAGGGGCGCGCCGGGATGATAAACGTGCGGCCCGACCGAAGCCCGAGATCGCAGACGATGACCGATACGCCGCCCGACCGCCTGTCCGTCAATCCGCGCAGCCCCCACTATGACGCCGAGGTGCTGACGCGCGACGTCGGCATCCGCTTCAACGGCGTCGAGAAAACCAACGTCGAGGAATACTGCGTCAGCGAGGGCTGGATCCGCGTCGAGGCCGGCAAGTCCAAGGACCGCTTCGGCAACCCGCTGACGATCAAGCTCTCCGGCAAGGTCGAGCCGTATTTTCGAGGCCAGCCGGAATCGTAGGCCTGGCGCCGGCCGCGCGCCTCAATGCAGCGTGTCGCGGCCGCCGACCACCCGAAGCTCGATCCCGCCGATCAGCGCTGCACGCTCGGCTTCGGCGGCGGCCCGTTGCGCCGAGGCTTCCTCCTCCGTGCTGCGGTTCGATCCCAACAGCACGATGCCGCACAGCATGGCGGCGATGCCCGCCCCCATCACGGCCGGATCGAAAGCGACCGCGCGCATCACCAGCGCAATGAGCAGCACGGCGCCGCCGGCAATGGCGATCCGCGCCACCAGCCGGAATTTCCGGCAGCTTTCGATTTTGGCCGAAAGCTCCTCGATTCGCGTCTCAAGGCGTTCGATCGCCGCGCGCGGGTCGGCGTCCGCTGACGTCCACTCATCCATGTCCGGATATTAGCCGGCCCGCAGCCCGGCGGGCACTGTCTTGACCCCGATGGCAGCTTCGTCAAGATGCTCGGCGCATCCCCACCCAAGGCAACTCCCCACATGGAATGGAACCTCTCGACCGATGTCGTCGTCATTGGCGCGGGAGCCTCCGGCCTTGCCGCCGCGGTGTCGGCGCGCGACCACGGCGCGGCGGTCATCGTCGTCGAGGAGAATTTCGACATCGGCGGGCACGCCATGCTGAGCGGCGGCCGGGTCCACCTCGGCGGCGGCAACGCCTTGCAAAAAAAATTCGGTATCGAAGACAGTCCGGGGCGCATCTTCGCCGACTGGGTAGATTACCGGCGCGGCGACGCACGCTATAACGACCGCGATCTGGTGCACGCCTTCGCCGAGGAATGCGTGCCGACGTTCCAGTTCCTGCTGGATAACGGCGTCACGTTCATCGAGAAACCGATCGTCACACCGGACGCCTCGACGGTGCCGCGCGTCTTCGTCACCCACGAATGGCACATCCCCGGCGAGGTGATCGCGCCGCGCCGGAACCGCAACGGCTCGGGGCTGGTGCGCCGTCTCGCCGAAAGCGCGCGCAAGAAGGGCGCGCAAATCCTGCTCAAGCACGAGATGACGCGGATCGTGCGTGAGGGCAAAGGCCGGGTGCGCGGCATCGTGGCGAAGACCGACGGCCGCGACATCGCCATCGAAGCCCGCAAGGGCGTCATCATCTGCACCGGCGGCCACACCGGCAACGTCAACTTCCGCCGCATGTTCGATCCGCGGCTGACGGAGGAATACCAGCAGGCCGGCATGCCCTATTCGTTCCAGGGCGCCGACGGCGAGATCGCGGCGATGGAGGTCGGCGCGACGCTGTGGGCGACCGGATCGCAGACCAGTGAGGTCGGCCCCGCCATCACCAAGACGCGGCACGTCGGCACGCGCTGGGGCTATCTCAGCCTCTACTACGAAACCGACAGCCCGATCTTCCATCTCTGCAAGGCGACCGGGCTCACGGTGACGGACTGGCAGGAGGCGATCCTGGTCGACCAGTCCGGCAACCGGTTCTGGAACGAGCTCGACAGCGGTTACGACTTCATCAACGCGGCGCTGGGACATCACGGCGACGACAGCAAGCTCAACGGCGGCGGCCCGATCTGGGCGATCTTCGACGCCGACGCCGTGGCGCGGCAGGGCTGGAAGCCCGAGCCGCCGCATGTCGATCCGGACGGCTACTTCTTCCGCGGCGACACGATCCACGAACTGGCGGGCCGGATCAAAAATCCCTACCAGAGCCATCCGATGTCCGGCGCAGCCCTGCAGGAAACGGTGAACCGCTACAACGCGTTCGTCGCAGCCGGCGTCGACGCCGATTTCAACAAGCCGACGCCGCTGCACCCGATCGCCAGGCCGCCGTTCTACGCGGCGTGGTCAACGCCGATCCTGCACGATTCGCTGACGGGGCTTCGCACCGACACCAACGCGCAGGTGGTCGACATTCGCGGCGAGGCGATCCCGGGGCTTTATTGCGCGGGCGAGTCGCAAGGCGGCTTCGCCCAGCACGGACTCGGCCGCTGCATGGTGTTCGGCCGCATCGCCGGCCGCCACGCGGCGCAGCGCAACTCGTGAGGGGCGGGATCATGTCGATCGGCCGCTGTGCGGGATCGCGGTTGCCACACGCTCCGTTCATTCCCGCGCCAGCGGAAATCCAGGAGGGCTTGGCAAAGCCTGGGTCCCGCATCCGGAGACGAGCGGAGGTCGAGGCAAGCTTGATTCAATCAACTGCGCGCGGAGAGCGACCATCGTGAGCAACGAGAAAACAGTCAGCCTCGCCGTATGGGACGTGCCGATGCCGGTGGTCGCTGGCGAACGCTTCGCGATCAAGGTCGGCGCGAAGTCGGCGGGCGGCGCGCTGGTGGATGGCCGTATCGAGGTGGCCGACGCGACAGGCGCGGTGGTGGCGTCGGGTGCGCTTGGCGCGACACCGCTCGCCGGCACCGAGGCGCTCTATTGGACCGCGCTCGAAGTGCCGGCGCCGGCCACGCCGCAGATCGCCGACTACGCCGTGCGGCTCGGCGCGGCGGCAACGCACTTCAGCGCCGTTGCCGCAGCCAAGCCGGAACACACGCTAACCGTCACGGTGACGGAGCAGGATTCAAAGGCCGCGCTCGGCGGCGTCGAAATCCGCCTCGGCCCGTTCCACGCCCGCACCGACAAGAGCGGCCGGGCGCAATTGCGCATCTGCAACGGCGAATACCGGCTTGAGCTTTGGCGCACCGCGCACGCCGCGCCGCCCCGGCCGATCACCATCGACGGCGATGTCACCTTGGCGCTGACGATGGTGCACGTCCCCGAGGAACACCCGGACGCGCGCTGGGTGCGGTAGGCCCATCGGCGAGCCCACAATCGATCGATATGAAATGACACAAGGCGACATGTCTCCCTCCCCACGAGGGGGAGGGATGGCTGTGGCATCGTTCGCAAGAAAAGGAACGCCCGCCCGTCAAAGACAGGACGCTACTCCGCGGCTTCCCGCTGCGGAGCGATCGCCTCGACCCGCGCCGCGCAATACTTGAATTCGGGGATCTTGCCGAACGGATCGAGCGACGGATTGGTCAGGATGTTCGCCGCCGCCTCCGCATAAGCGAACGGGATGAACACCACGCCATCCGGCACCGCGTCGTCCTGGCGCGAATAAAGTTCGACCGAGCCGCGGCGCGTGGTGACGCGCACCGGATCGCCGGGCTTGATGCCGAGCTTGGCCACGGTGCCGCGCGAAAGCTGCGCGATGGCGGTCGGCTCGATGGCATCGAGCACGGTGGCGCGGCGCGTCATGGCGCCGGTGTGCCAGTGCTCAAGCTGGCGGCCGGTGGTGAGGATGAACGGGAATTCCGCGTCCGGCGTCTCGTCGGGCGGCGACAGCTTGGCCGCAACCAGCTTGGCGAAGCCGCCGGGGCGCGGGAAGCCCTTGTCGAACACCACGTCGCGGCCCGGCTTGTCCGGCGCATCCGCCGGATAGGTCACCGAGCCTTCGCGCGCGATCCGGTCCCACGAGATGTTGTCGAGCGAGGGCATCAGCGACGCCATCTCGGTGTAGACCTCGCTGACGTGCTTGTAGTTCCAGTTCTGGCCCATGCGGCGGGCGATCTCCTGGATCAGCCAGATGTCCTGCCGCGTGTCGCCCGGCAGCGGCAGCGCCGCGCGCCCCATCTGGACCTGGCGGTTGGTGTTGGTCACCGTACCATCCTTCTCCGGCCAGGCGGACGCCGGCAGGATGACGTCGGCGTAAACCGCCGTCTCGGTCAGGAACAGGTCCTGCACCACGAGATGCTCGAGATGCGCCAGCGCCTTGCGCGCGTGATTGAGATCGGGGTCCGACATCGCGGGGTTCTCGCCCATGACGTACATGCCCTTGATCTTGTCGGCGTGGATCGCATGCATGATCTCGACGACCGTCAGGCCCTTCTGGCGGTCGAGCGTCATGCCCCAGGCGTTCTCGTACTTGGCAATCATGTCCGGCGATTCCACCGACTTGTAGTCGGGATAGAACATCGGAATGAGGCCGGCGTCGGAGGCGCCCTGCACGTTGTTCTGGCCGCGCAGCGGATGCAGGCCCGTGCCCGGCCGCCCGATCTGGCCGGTGATCAGCGCAAGCGCGATCAGGCAGCGCGCATTGTCGGTGCCGTGGGTGTGCTGCGACACGCCCATGCCCCAGAAGATGATCGCCGACTTGGCGCGTGCGAACTTGCGCGCCACGGTGCGCAGCGTCTCCGCCTCGATGCCGCAGATCGGCGCCATCTCCTCGGGCGTGAAGTCCTTGATGCTCTCGGCGAACTGCGGAAAGCCCTCGACGTAGGTCTGGATGTACTGCTCGTCGGTGAGCTTCTCGGCAACGATGGTGTTGAGGATGCCGTTGAGCATCGCCACGTCCGCGCCGTTGCGGAATTGCAGCATGTGCGTGGCGTGGTGCTTCATCGCGATGCCGCGCGGGTCCATCACGATGATCTCCGCGCCGCGCTTGGCCGCCTGCTTGAAGAAGGTCGCCGCGACCGGATGGTTCTCGGTCGGGTTCGAGCCGATGATGACGATGACGTCGGAGTTCTTGCACTCGTTGAAGGTTGCCGACACGGCGCCCGAGCCGACTCCCTCCATCAGCGCGGCCACCGACGAGGCGTGGCAGAGCCGCGTGCAGTGATCGACGTTGTTGGTGCGGAAGCCGGTGCGGATCAGCTTCTGGAACAGGTAGGCTTCCTCGTTCGAGCCCTTGGCCGAGCCGAAGCCGGCGAGCGCGCCAGGGCCGTCGCGGTCGCGGATTTTCACGAGGCCCGCGGCGGCGCGGTCGAGCGCCTCCTCCCAGGTCGCCTCGCGGAAGTGCGTCCACGGATTCGACGGGTCGATGACCTCATGCGGAACCTTGGGCACGCCCTCCTTGCGGATCATCGGCTTCAACAGGCGCTGCTTGTTGTGCACGTAGTCGAAGCCGAAGCGGCCTTTCACGCACAGGCGGTTCTCGTTCGCCGGACCGTTCTTGCCGGTCACGGAGACGATCTTGTCGTCCTTGATGTTGAAGGTGAGCTGGCAGCCGACGCCGCAATACGGGCACACGCTGTCCACCGTGCGGTCCGGCTTGTTGGTGTAGACGTTGTTCGCATCGACTTGCGTCGCCGGCATCAGCGCGCCGGTCGGGCAGGCCTGCACGCATTCGCCGCAGGCGACGCAAGTGGACGCACCCATCGGATCGTCGAAGTCGAACACGATCTTCTCGGTGTGGCCGCGGCCGGCCATGCCGATCACGTCGTTGACCTGAACCTCGCGGCAGGCGCGAACGCAAAGATTGCACTGGATGCAGGCGTCGAGATTCACCGCCATCGCCACGTGGCTGCGGTCGGGCTTGGGCACCTCGATGGCGTCACGCTTGGGGAAGCGGCCGGCTTCGATCTTCTGGCGCTTGACGATCTTCCAAAGCTCGCTGTCCGGATCGTGCGCCACCTCGATAGCAGGCTGATCGGTGAGCAGGAGTTCGGCGACCATCTTGCGCGCGGTCTTGGCGCGGTCGGTCTGGGTCTTGACCTTCATGCCCGGCGCAGGCGTGCGGATGCAGCTTGCCGCGAGCACCCGCTCGCCCTCGATCTCGACCATGCAGACGCGGCAATTGCCGTCCGCGCGATAGCCGGGCTTGGGCGAGTAGCACAGGTGCGGCAGCTTGATGTCGAGTCGCCGCGCGGCGCGGAAGATCGTCTCGCCGTCGCGGATGTCGATCTCGCGGTTGTCAATGAAGAAGGTGTTCGGCTTCTGCGTCGATTCAGTCATGGCATTCTTCCCTCACCGCTCGCCGCAGCATGCTTCCCCCCGTCGCCGCTTGCGCGGGCTTGCTCCCCTCCCCCTTGTGGGGAGGGGTCGGGGGTGGGGTTTTGCTCGCCGCCAAATGGCCTCGCCCACACTGTGCGGCGTTTTCAGAACGTCATTGTTCCAGAAACGAAGCACACGATAGC
>JAFKKQ010000078.1 GCA_017304505.1 Hyphomicrobiales bacterium
ACGATGGACGAGATCATCCGCCCGACCTTGCGCGCGATGAAGGCCGCGGGCTCGCCCTATAAGGGTGCGCTGTTCGCCGGCCTGATGATCACCAGGGAAGGCCCGAAACTGATCGAATACAACGCGCGCTTCGGCGACCCCGAAACGCAGGTGCTGATGCTGCGGCTGATGTCGGACCTCGTGCCGGCGCTGCTGGCGGCGCGCGACGGGCAACTCAAGAACTTCGATCTGCGCTGGTATCCCGATGCTGCGTTGACCGTGGTGATGGCGGCGAACGGCTATCCGGGCGCGTATTCGCGGGGCTCGGTGATCGAGGGGCTGGATGACGCGGCGGCCGTCGAGGGCGTGGAGATTTTTCACGCCGGGACGAAAGCCGAGGGCGAAAGGATTCTCGCCAACGGCGGACGGGTGCTCAACGTTTCGGCACAGGGCAAGACCGTCAGCGAGGCGCAAGCGCGGGCCTACCGGGCCATCGACAGGATCCGCTGGCCGGACGGCTTCTGCCGCCATGATATCGGTTGGCAGGCGGTGCAGCGGGAGCAGGGCGGCTGACTCTCTACAGGCCGCCACCGGCATCGACCGGAGGTCCGGCTTCGGCAATGATGGTGCGACAACCGTCACGACGCGGAGCGCATGATGTTCCCCATTCTTCGACTTTACGAAGACTCGCTGAGTGGCGGCGTTGCGCCGGTGCAATTGCCGGCGCTGGCGCGCATGATCTTCGTGGTGCACGGCGCGGCGACAATCGAAGGCAGGACGTTGAGTGACGGCGAGGCGTGGCACGATGCCGGGTCGGCGCGGCTCGCGCCGGGCGAGGACGGCGTGACGCTCTGGCGTTTTGAGTTGACCGCGCCGGGCAGCCGCGGCGATCCGCTCGGCGGGCCGGGCGTGCGTTCGCAGGAAAAACTCTCGGCCGTGCTGGAGACGATTCCTCAGGGTGAACTGTTGTTGCGTGGCGACAGCGTCGGATTTCCGCCCGGCGGCTGCGCCCATTTGCATCGCCACGCCGGTCCCGGCATTCGCTGCCTGCTCGAAGGCGGCATCCGGATCGACACGCACGGCCGCTCGACGTCTTACGGTCCCGGCTGCGCCTGGTACGAGACCGGCTCCGATCCGGTGTTCGCGCAAGCCGCCGCCGACCGGCCAAGCCGTTTCATTCGCGTCATGGTTCTTCCGCGAACGCTGCTCGGCAAAAGCTCGTTCCAGTTTGTCAACGAGGACGACAAGGCCAAGCCGCGCGTGCAGCAATACAAGGTGTTCGTTGACGCGCCGGTGACGAAGCCCTCGGCGTAACGGAACGCGATCCCTCGGCGATTTTTATTTCGAGGAGCGCTTGACGCGCTGTCGGGCGCCGTGTATTTAACCGATACGTTATTTAACAAGATTGTGAAGTATGAACGTCGCCATCGATCCGCTCAGCACCACCTTCGCGGCTCTCGCCGATCCCACCCGGCGGGCGATCCTGGCGCGTCTCGCCTTGGGCGAGACTTCGGTGTCCGAACTGGCCAAGCCGTTCGATATCAGCCTTCCCGCCGTATCCCGGCACCTCAAGGTGCTGGAACATGCGGGGCTGATCGCGCGCGGCCGCGAGGCGCAGTGGCGGCCATGCCGGATCGAATTGAACGCGCTGAAGGGCGTGGACGAGTGGTTGGAAGAATACCGCCGTCTCTGGGAACAGCGGCTCGACCGGCTGGAGGACTATCTGCGGACGCTCCAGGCGGACGCTCCGGCCGATGGGGCAGCGAAGACAGCCGCAAGAAAATCCCCCCGGAAAAGGCGCCGCGAAAAATGACAACGATCCGGATCGAATTCCGTGCGCCATCGCGCAACACAAGGCGTTCTCGGTCACGCCGGCGCCATAACAGCGCGGCACCTTTGTTCAACCCGCAACGACGCTGAACGATGGAGAGAGAGATGCAAGTGCAATCGTATTTGTTTTTCGACGGCCGCTGCGAAGAAGCGCTCGATTTCTACAAGAAATCGCTCGGTGCCAAGGTCGAGATGATGATGCGCTTCAAGGAAAGCCCCGAGCCGCCGCAGTCCGGCGAGGGTTGTGCCGGAACCGGCCCCAATGCCGGCGACAAGATCATGCACGCCAGTTTCAAGATCGGCGACAGCGTTGTGATGGCGTCGGACGGCCGTTGTGAGGGCAAGCCTGTATTCCAGGGCTTTTCCTTGGCGGTCAGTGCCAAGGACACCGCCGTGGCCGACAAGATGTTCAATGCGCTGGCTGACGGTGGCCAGGTGCAATTGCCGATGACGAAGACGTTCTTCTCGCCGCGCTTCGGCATGGTCGCCGACAAGTTCGGCGTCGGCTGGATGATCATGGTGGAGCCGCAGGGCTGAACCGCGAGCCTGGATTGGAAATGGAAATGACGATGACGTCAGCCGACGCAAAAGCCGTAAGCGAGCCCTTCGTCATCTCGCGCATGCTCGATGCACCGCGTGATCTGGTGTGGAAGGTTTTCACCGATCCGGAGCACATGAAGCAATGGTGGGGCCCGAAAGGCTTCACTGTCGTGGCGTCGAACATGGACCTTCGCCCGGGCGGCACCTACCACTACGGACTCAAAGCGCCGGACGGCACGCCGATGTGGGGCAAGTTCGTCTATCGCGAAATCACACCGCCGGAGCGCATGGTGTTCCTGAATTCGTTCTCCGACGAGGCCGGCGGCATCACGCGGCACCCGATGGCGCCGAACTGGCCCTTGCAGATGCTGTCGACCTTTACGTTCGAGGATTTGGGTGGCGGCAAGACCAGGTTCACCGTGAACTGGCGGGCCTACAATGCGACGGAAGAGGAGATGGCGATCTTCAACAGCTCGCATGCCAGCATGCAGCAGGGTTGGGGCGGCACGATGGAGCAGCTCGAAGCCTATCTGGCGAAAGCCAACGTCTAAGCGGTGCACGTCACCTTGGGAGTTGGACCATGTCGCTCAAGCTCTACTTTCATCCGCTGTCGTCGTTCTGCCAGAAGGTGCTGATCGCGCTCTATGAAAGCGGGACACCATTCGAGCCGGTCATGGTCGATCTGGGCAATCCGAAGGAGCGCGAAGCACTCCTGAAGCTCTGGCCCATCGGAAAATTCCCGGTGCTCCGCGATGAGGCAGAGGCCCGCACGATTCCGGAATCGTCGATCGTCATCGAATATCTGGATGCGCACTATCCGGGCAAGGCGCTTATGATTCCGCAGGACGCCGAACTGGCCCGGCAGGTTCGCGCGCAGGATCGTTTCATGGACCTTTATCTGCAACTGCCGATGCAAAAGATCGTCGGCGACCGGCTGCGCCCCGCCGACAGCAAGGATCCGTTTGGCGTCGAGGAGGCGAGGGCGCGGCTGAAGACCGCCTATGGCGTGATCGAGAGCAACATGGCCGGCAAAACCTGGGCCGTGGGCGACGCCTTCACGATGGCCGATTGCGCCGCCGCGCCGGCTTTGTTCTACGCCAACAAGGTGCAACCCTTCGGCGAATACAAGGCGATGACGCGGTACTGCGAGCGCCTGATGGAGCGTCCATCGTACAAGCGCGCGCTTGAAGAGGCGAAGCCTTATTTCCACCTGTTCCCGCAGTAACCGGCGGACGACATGCGGCCGGCCTGACAGCCTCCACGCGGCAGGCCCGGCGCGCTTAACGTCATACCCGCGGCGATGCTACGTTGCGGCTATGCAAACGATCGATCGACAAGCCGCATTCAGCGGCACCAAGGACGTGGCCGAACCGCTTCGTTTCGAGCCGGCGCGGCTTGAGGCTTATCTGGCGCGCGAGGTGCCGGGCTTTGCCGGGCCGCTCTCGGTGCGCCAGTTCAAGGGCGGGCAATCCAATCCGACGTATCTGCTGGAGACTCCGGCACGGGCCTATGTGCTGCGGCGCAAGCCGCCCGGCAAGCTATTGCCATCGGCGCATGCGGTCGACCGCGAGTTCCGCGTCATCCGCGCGCTAGCATCGCAAGGCTTCCCGGTGGCCAAACCGGTGGTGTATTGCGATGACGAGAGCGTCACCGGAACGGCGTTCTATGTCATGGATTTCGTCGTCGGCCGGGTGTTCTGGAATCCGGACATGCCGGGCTCCGCTCCCGCCGAGCGGGCCGCGGTCTATGACGCGATGAACGACACGCTGGCGCGTCTGCATTCGTTCGATCCTGCGGCCATTGGGCTTGCCGACTTCGGCCGCGGCGAGAATTACGTCGCACGGCAGGTCGACCGCTGGTCGAAGCAGTACCGCGCTTCGCAGACGCAGACGATCGACGAGATGGAGCGGCTGATCGCGTGGCTGCCATCGCACATTCCGCCGAGCGGTCCGCCGCGGCTGGTGCACGGCGACTACCGGCTCGACAACGTGATCCTGCACGAAAGCGAACCGAGGGTTCTCGCCGTGCTCGACTGGGAACTGTCGACCATCGGCGATCCGCTCGCCGACTTCACTTATCACCTGATGCAGTGGCACATGCCGCCGGACGACGCGGGCGCGGGCACCGGCTCGCTGGTCGGCTTCGATCTCGCGGCGCTCGGCATCCCTTCGCTTGCGGATTATGTCGAGATGTATCGCTTGCGCACCGGACTTGATCCACGGCCGCACCTGGCGGCCTATCTGGCCTATAATTTCTTTCGCATCGCTGCGATTTTGCAAGGCATTGCGGGCCGTGTGCGCGACGGCACCGCGACCAGCGATCACGCGGCCGCCAAGGCGCAGATGGTGCGGCCGCTGGCCGAGGTCGGCTGGCGCTTTGCACGCGAGGCGGGCGCAAAATGAAGTCGGTGGCGCTCGCGCTTGGGGGCGGTGGGGCGCGCGGCCTTGCGCATATCGTCGTGGCCGAGGCGCTCGACGAGATGGGCGTGAAGCCGGTCGCGATCGCCGGCACGTCGATCGGCGCCATCATCGGCGCGGGCTATGCCGCCGGCATGAGCGGCCGCGAGATGCGCCGTTATGCCATCCACATGGCGCACAACCGGGCCAGCGTGATGCGCCGCATGATGCGCGCCCGCGCCGGCCGCTTCACCGATATTTTCGGCGGCGGTCTGGGCGACGCCACGCGGCTCGACGCCGAACTGCTGTGCGAGCAGTTTTTGCCGGACACGCTGCCGGAGGAATTCGCCGGTCTTGCGACACCGCTGACGGTGATCGCCTCCGATCTTTATCTCCGGCGCGAGGTGGCGTTTTCCGAGGGACCGCTGCGGCATGCGCTGGCGGCGTCGATTGCGCTGCCGACCATCATGCGGCCGGTCGAGCATGGCGACCGCGTGCTGGTCGACGGCGGCGCGACCAATCCGCTGCCCTTCGAGCATTTGCGTGGGCGCGCCGACGTCATTGTTGCGGTCGAAATTTCCGGGCCGATCTCGCAGGGGCGCCGCGACGTGCCGAACGCGCTTGAATGCCTTTATGCGACGGTGCTGGTGATGACGCATTCCATCATCAGCGAGAAGCTGCGTCACGGCGCGCCCGATCTGCTGTTGCAGCCCAACGTCGGCGCGTTCCGCGCGCTCGGCTTTCTGCAGGCCAGCGCCATTCTGCGCGCGGCCGATCCGGTGAAAACCGAGATCAAGGAGCGGCTCGCGCCATTGCTCAAAGGCTGACGAACATCGCCGGATTTGAGTCAAATCGCTGCGAATCCGGACAGCATGCGTTTGGAATTGGCGGCCTAGCCTGCCGCCATGATGATCGTGTCAGGCATCGGCGTGCAGCGGATATTGCCGCGATTCGGAACCGGATGGCGCGAAACCAATCGCGCGCCATTGCGCCGTAACAGCAACGACAATGACGAGACGCCGCCGTCCAATCCGGGCCGCCCCGGCTCTGAAACCGAATCCGGCCACGTGATCGACCGGAACGTTTAAGCGCGGGTCGGGTGGCCGCCGGCTCCGCGGCTTTCGTCTTCCATGTTGCCGCGCAATCCGCCGGGGCGGCAGAGCTTCGGATAGAGCCGGCTCATCTCGGCGACCAGGAATTTGGCCGGCACGTCGAAGAACGTGCCGTGCTGGACGACATAGGACATGAAGGCGCGGCCCGAGGCGTCGAAGGGCTGCAGCAGCGCATCGTCCTCGCCGGAGAATTCGAGCGGCGGAACGCCAAGCTTCCGGCACAGGCTCTCGTTGAATGTCGGCGTGACCTTGATCCAGCGCTTCGCCGTGGCATCCCCCGGCATGATCTCGACATAGCCGTGATAGGCGAACAGGTCGGTGCCGACGGCGTCCCGCAGGCGCTGCGTGGCCAAGTGGTTCTTGACGTCGGCAAGACCGAGTCGCGCCGGAATGCCGCTGGCGCGGCAGAGCGCGGCATAGAGCGAGGCTTTGCCGACGCAGTAGCCGTGCCCTTTCGCCAGCACGCTCGAAGCGCGATAGGACTCCGTGTCGGTGTAATCGATGTAAGGGTCGTAGCGGACCTGATCGCGCACGACGCGATAGAGCGCACGCGCCTTTCCGGTCGGGTCGGGGATTGCGCCTGCGATCTGTTCGGCCGTGGATCGGATTCGTTCGTGGTCGCTGTCGATGAACTCGGCCGGGCTCAGAGTGAGCCGAAGGCCGGCGTCGATCGTGCATGAATGCTGCGTTTGCGCCACGGTGCTTGACAATAGAGGGCCGGCGCGGTTCACACAAACCCTTCGAGGGTGGCGTAACGGCTGAGGAACGGCTCCACATGTTGAGAGCGTTTTGTGCATGCCTTGCGCTGGTGATGGCGCTGACGCTGGGCTCCACCGGAGATTCCGACGCGCAATCGCGTTCGCGTCGCCATCAGCGCCACCAGCAGCAGACTCAGCCGGAGCCGCCGCCTCCACCTCCGCCGCAGCCCGAAACACCGCCCCCGCCGGTGCCGCAACCCGCGCCGGTCCCAGCGCCGCCCCCGCCGCCGGTTCAGCAGCCGATACCTTATCCGACCGAGCAATCGCCGCTTCCCGTCAAGATCATGGAGGCGCCCAAGAGTGACGCCGAGTTGGCGGCCGAGCAGAAGGATCGCGACGATCGTGCAGCGCTCACCGAGCGATTGACAATCTATGCCGGGCTCCTGATCGCCGTTGGATTGTTCCTGGCGCTCGCGTTCGCGCTGCGTGCGGTGCGGCGCTCGGCGGTGGCGGCCGAGCGCAACATGACGGCGGTGCGCCGCGCTTTTGTCTATATCGGCTCGATGACATGGGATGCCGCCGGCGCCAACGTGAAGGTCGGGCCGGTGTGGGCCAACAGCGGCACCACGCCGACGCGGAGCCTTCGCATCAGCACCAACTGGAAGGCGTCGCACGGCGAGCTGCCGCCCGATTTCACCTACACCTATCCCCGCCCCCCGGAGCGGTTGCTGCTTGGCTCCAACGCCCGGACCGAGGCGGGGTCGATGCTCATTCCCATGCGCGATATCCAGGCTGCCATCGAGGATCGCGTGCAACTCTATGTCTGGGGGCGCGCCACTTACGAGGATGTTTTCGACGGCACCGAACCGCATTTCGTCGAGTTCTGCCATCGCATCGAGGCCAAGGGCACGGCGCCGAACGACATCGCGCTGACGTTCGTGCACTATGGGCATCACAACCGCTCCGAACAGGACAGCCAGCGGTCGGCCGCCTGACGGTCGCGCTAACCCCGCCGTGCCTCGAAGAAGCCGCGCAGCAGCGCCGTGGACGCGCTCTCGCCGATGCCGCCATAGACCTCCGGCCGGTGGTGAACGAGATCGCGCCCGCGCACATGGCGCAGGGCTCGAGCGTCACATAAAGGTCGCAGCCGGTCAGCCGCTCGGAGCCGAGCGCCAGGGCGGCGGTACGGATCGCCAGCATCTCGGCGTGCGCCGTCGGGTCGCGGGCGGCCAGCGTGCGGTTGCCGGCGGCGGCAATAACGCTGCCGTCGCGCACGACGACGCAGCCGACCGGCACTTCGCCCCGGTCTTGCGCGGCTCGCGCCTCGTCCAGCGCCAGTTCCATGAATGACGGCACTTGGACTGGCGGTACTTGGACTGGCGGTACTTGGACTGGCGGCACTTGGAATGACGGCACTTGCGGTCTCCCACATCTTTATCGGCCGTCCCGTGTATAAAGACGCCGATGTCCGTCATAAAGCGGGCATGGCGAAGGATACGATGAGCGAACACAGCGACAAAGGCTTGGCCGGTGCGCACCGTGGCCGGAAGTTCCGCGGCAAGCGGTTGCGGACGGCGCTGCCGCGGCCGCAGCCTGACCGGCCGGAGCCGCCGCAGGCCAAGGCGGCCGAGCGGATCGCGAAGGCGATCGCGCGGGCGGGGCTGGCGTCGCGGCGCGAGGCGGAGGGATGGATCGCGGCGGGCCGCGTCGCCGTCAACGGCACGGCGATTGCCTCGCCGGCGCACAATGTCACGGCCAAGGACCGCATCACCGTGGACGGCAAGCCGCTGCCCGTCCGCGAGCGCACGCGGCTGTTCCTGTTCCACAAGCCGCGCGGCCTCGTCACCACCAGCGCCGACACGCATGGGCGTCCGACCATCTTCGGCGCCTTGCCAAAGGACATGCCGCGCGTCGTCAGTGTCGGCCGCCTCGACCTCAACACCGAGGGGCTGTTGCTGCTGACCAATGACGGCGGCCTGTCGCGCGCGCTGGAGTTGCCCGCGACCGGCTGGCTGCGCCGCTACCGCGTGCGCGCCTACGGCAAGATCATGCAGGCGCGGCTCGACGGCCTGCGCCACGGTATCGAGATCGACGGCGTCCGTTACGGTGCGATCGAAGCGACGCTCGACCGCGAGCAGGGCGACAACGTGTGGCTCACCTTTGCCATGCGCGAAGGCAAGAATCGCGAGATCCGCAACGTGCTGGGCGCGCTCGGCCTCAAGGTGAACAGGTTGATCCGGGTATCCTACGGCCCGTTCCAACTGGGCGACCTGCCGGCCGGTGCGGTGACGGAGATCAAGACGCGCATGCTGCGCGAGCAACTTGGCGAACGGATCGCCGCCGTCGCGGGGGCCGATTTCTCGGGTCCGATTGTCGAGCGTGAAGCGCCGGCGGAGGCGATCCCGGCGCGATCGCTGGATGCGAGGAAACCTGCGCCTCGGGACGAAGGCCAGCGAAAGGGGCAGGGGCATCCTTCGCGCGGAGGTTCGTCTCCGCCGTCCCCGTCCGCGCCGGGCAAGGGTCCGCATCGCGGAGCGGGCCCCCGTGAGAACAAGCGACCGCGCCATAGTTCACGCTCAGGTCAAGGCCCTCGTCCAAGTAGCCCACGTCCAAGTCTTGGCTCACGTCCAAGTCTTGGCCCACGCCCAAGTCTTGGCCCACGCCCAAGTCTTGGCCCACGTCCAAGTCAGGACAAGTATTCACGTCAGGACCAGCATCCGCGCCCGGACAAGCATCCGCGTCAGGACAAGCGCCGAAGTGAGAGTGCGGCGCCACACCGGGACAAGGGCCCGCAGCAGAAGCCGGCCGGGTCGCGCGGCCGTCCTCATAAAGGCCGGCGGGACCGCTGATGCGCATTGTCGGTGGTCGGTTCGGTGGGCGCCCGCTTTCGGCGCCGGGGTCGCAGGCGATCAGGCCGACCTCGGATCGCCTGCGCGACGCTCTGTTCAACATCCTGGTGCACTCCTACGGCGATCCGGTCGACGGCGCACGCGTGCTCGACCTGTTTTCCGGTACGGGGGCGCTGGGGCTTGAGGCGTTGTCGCGGGGTGCGGCCTTCGTGCTGTTCGTCGACGACGACGCCACGGCGCGCGCGCTCATTCGCGGCAACGTCGATGCGCTGGGCGCGGGCGGTGCCACGCGTATCTTTCGCCGCGACGCCACGCGGCTCGGGCCGGCGCATCCGATTGAGCCGTTCACGCTGGCCTTCCTCGACCCGCCCTATGGCAAGGGTCTGGCGGAGCGGGCGCTGGCCTCGGCGCGCGACGGCGGCTGGCTTGCGCCGGGCGCGCTGGTTGTGGTCGAGGAGGCCACGGACGCAGGCTTCGTCCCGCCTTCGGGCTTTGGGGAGATCGAGCGGCGCGACTACGGCGACACGCAACTGACATTCTTGAAATTGCAATAAAGCACGCTGCGCGGCCTTCTCCCCGCGGTCGCGGGGAGAGGGCCGGCGGGATCAATCCGCGTGGATGCCGGCGGCCTTAATGACCTTGCCCCAGCGTTCGATGTCCTGCGGCAGGAATTTCTTCGCGTACTCCGGCGTGCGCTGCTCCTTCGGCAGGATTTCCAGGCCGAGCATCGCCATCTTCTGCTGGACTTCGGGCTTGGTGATCATGGCCTCGACCGCCCGATGCATCTTGTCGATGATCGGCTTCGGCGTGCCTTTGGGAAAGAAGAGCCCGTTCCAGACCGAGGCCTCGACACCCTGCAGCCCCTGTTCGCCGGTTGTGGGCATGTCGGGAATGATCGCCGCCCGCTTCTTCGCCATCACGGCGATGCCCTTCACGGTGCCCTGCTTGGCCTGGGTCGCACCGCTCTGGATCGTGGTGCACATGTAATCCATGCGTTCGGCGATCACATCCTGCAGCGCCGGATTCTCTCCGCGATAGGGCACCTGGGTGATGTTGACGCCGAGCGTGAAGTTCAGCAGTGCGCACGGCAGATGGGTGCCCGATCCGACGCCCGCCGACGAATACTGCATCTTCGCCTGGTTGGCCTTCATGTAGGCGATCAACTCCTGCAGGCCGTTCACCGGCAGGTTCTTGCGCGCGACGAGAAGGCGCGGCGATTCCGTGATCATTGCAATCGGCTCGAAGTCCTGGATCGAGTCGTAGGGTTTTTTCTTGTAGAGCGACTGGCTGTAGACCTGGGTGCCGCTGTTGCCGATCAGGAACGTGTAGCCGTCGGGCGCCGCCTTGGCGACGCGCGCGCTGCCCACGGTGCCGGCGGCGGCGCCGACGTTCTCGATGACGATGGTCTGGCCGAGAATCTCGCCCATCACTGCCGCTTGCAGCCGAGCGCTGGCGTCGACGCCGCCGCCCGGCGCGAACGGCACGATCAGCGTGATCGGGTGGGTCGGCCAATTGGCAGCGGCGTCCTGCGCGAGTGCCGCTGTTGTCAGGGTCGCAAAGGCCGTCGCGGCGGCAAGCGCCGTTCGCAAGATGGTCATCGATTGCTCCTGCTTGGTCGGGTTCAGTCGAGGCTCACGCCACTGGCCTTGATCGGAGCCTTCCAGCGCTCGATCTCGGATTTGACGAACTGGGTGAAGTATTCCGGCGAGCGGCGGTTGGCCGCCGGCACCACGACGCCGATCTTCTTGAAACGCTCGACCAGTTCCGGCTTGTCGAGTGCCTGGTTCGTCGCTTTGGAAAGCTTGCGCACGATCGCCTGCGGCGTTCCCTTCGGAAGGTCGAATCCGCTCCAGGCGCCGCAGTCGAGGCCCTTGAGGCCGAATTCGCCGGCGGTCGGCAGCTCGTCCAATCCAGGGCCGCGATCGCGCCCGAGCGTCGCGAAGGCTTTGACCGTGCCGGCCCTGATCTGGGGTATGGCGGTCGAGATTTGCTCCGCCATGTAGTCAATCCGGCCGCTGATGAGATCCTGCATGGCGGGGCCCGCGCCGCGATAGGGAACGTGGGTGATCTTTGTGCCCATCGCGCCGTCGAGCAGCAGCGCGCAGGTGTGCGAGCCGGAGCCCGCGCCGGCCGAGCCGTAACGCAACGTCGACTGGTGCGACTTCGCGTAGGCGACGAACTCCTTGAAGTTGTTGGCCGGGAAATCCTTGCGTGCGATCAGCACGCGCGCGGAGTCGGCAAACAGGGCCACATGCTCGAAGTCCGCGATCGGATCGTAGGGCATGTGTTTTCGGAAATTGGGAATCTGCGTCATGATCGCGCTTCCCGAGAGCAGCACGGTGTAGCCGTCGGGCGCAGCCTTTGCGGTGCGGGCCGTGCCGGTCATGCCGCCGGCGCCGCCGGCGTTCTCGACCACCATCTGCTGACCCAGGATGTCGCCGACATAAGCGCCCATGATGCGGGCTACGGTGTCGACCGGCCCGCCGGCCGCGAAGGTCACGACCAGTGTGATCGGCCGCGTCGGCCAGGCGTCGGGGGATTCCTGGGCTCCGGCCGGAACGGCGCTGGCCGCAAGCATGGCCACGGCGGCAAGTTTAAGGATTGTTTTGTTCATCATGTTTCCTCCCAGCCGGAAGACTTGCCGGGGTCGCGTCGGAGGTCAAGCGGGTGAACGGCGGCGCAGGTCGCCGCGGGATCGGCGGCTCAAGCTGAATAGGATCACGCGGCGTGAATCTTTAGAGCGTTGCGTTCGCCGCGCGAGCCACGTTTCGCTTGACGCGAAAGATCTCTAGCGCCGCCCGAACAGCCGTTCGATGTCCGTCAGCTTCAATTCGACATAGGTCGGCCGGCCGTGGTTGCACTGGCCGGAGTTGGGGGTCGCTTCCATTTCGCGAAGCAGCGCGTTCATCTCCTCGGGCTTGAGCCTGCGGCCGGCGCGCACCGAGCCGTGGCAGGCCATCGTCGCGGCGACGTGCATCAGCCTGCGCTCAAGCGGCAGCGCCTCGTCCCATTCCGCAAGATGTTCGGCAAGGTCGCGCGCAA
>JAFKKQ010000079.1 GCA_017304505.1 Hyphomicrobiales bacterium
TCGTCCGGGTTACGGTGATAGGTGTAGATGTTGTGGCCTGGCCCATGGCGCCCCGGCCCCCAGATGATCGGGATATCCTTGCCGCCGAGGAAATCCATCGCGGTCTGCACCTGGGCCCAGTCCTTCAGTTCAAAGGCGATGTGGTGCATTTGGGTGCGCTTGCCGCGCACGAAGTTGACGGTGTGGTGGTCGGGACCGCAGCGCATGAAAGCGAACCAGTCCTGAATCCAGTCCGACAACCGGAAGCCGAGCACCCGGCTGTAATACTCGACGAAAGTCTTCGGCTCATCGACGCAGAACGCCAGGTGGCCGAGCTTGAGCGGGCCGATGCCGGTGACCGGCTGGTTCTTGGCAATGGGAGTCTGGTCGGCGAAGACCTCGATCCGGGTGCCTTTGGGGTCCGCGAACGTCACCGACTTCGCGATGCCGGGCGCGGCGTCGTTGCGCGGATCGATCCGCACGTCCTCGGCTTCGAGACCCTTGCGGATATCCTCGAACGGCGTGCCGGGATCGACCTGAAACGCAATCCCGGCGCAGCGTGCGTGCTCGCCTTTTTCGAGTTGCACCGCGAGATCGCCGACCTTGGTTGCCAGATGCACCCGGCCGTTCTCCCGCGCAGCGACGGCGAGCCCGACAACCTGCGTGAAATAATCGACCTGACGCTCGAGGTCGGGCGTCTCAAAGGTCGCGTGGCTCATGCGTTTGACCTGGATCATACCTGTCTCCGGCTTCGCGCCGGCGGCCGCCGGCTGCGATCAAGGGAAAATCGGCTCGGAAGATGCTTTGTTTTTGTCAGGTCAGCAAGGCACCGCCCGTCATGCCGGACGCCACGGCTCCCGCAAAACCGCAAGCCCGATTTGCCAGACCCAGGTTGCCAAGCCTCGCTTGGGTGGTTCAAGGCGCGATCGCCTCAAGCTCCGGATAGCGCTGGTAGGACAGCCCCGCGCACATCTGCGGATCGTCCGCAACGAACTGATTCAACCGCCCGCCGAGGAAGATGGCCACTCGTTGCTGAGGGCCCTCATAACGGTTGTCCGTGTTGCGAGGGTTGTAGCGAACGCAGGCGATGTAGTGCGGCGTGCCGGCGACCGGACGCAGCACAGGCTCGCTGATGAAGGCGTCCTTCACCTTGCTGGGATTGTTCAGCCAGGTGCGCATGAAACCCACCACCTCCGCTCGATATTTTGCTGGGAAAACATTCGGATCGGTGGGCGGCGGTGGCTCGCTCTTGCCAAACCCCAGCGTCGGGGCGGAGCCGGAGCAGCCGGCCAGGGCCATAGCCACCACGACCATCGGCAAGACGCGAGAGACATTACGACGGGCGTCGCGAAAGGCATCACGGCAGACATTCAGCAACGACAATTTCCCTTCCCCCTTCCTGTGCGCGCCCCACGTCATCCTGAAGCATAATCCGGAAAATCCTGTTCCCCTCATTCGATCCGAGGGGGAAAACCCGCGCCACCCAGCACCCAATCCTAATCCCAAGCTGCGCCGCCGCGCGAGTGGACCGGTTGGCGCAGCGGGCTGCCCTCTGCGATTCTCCTTGAGCAACGACCGCGCTCGGCTGTATGCCGGTCATGATTTGGTTGCCGGCACGGCCCCGTAGCTCAGCTGGATAGAGCACTGCGCTTCGAACGCAGTGGTCGGGAGTTCGAATCTCTCCGGGGTCGCCACTTGCCGCGCTCTTGCCGTTCACCTCCCGCGCCCGGCTTGGCGCCCTGCCCGAACGCCCCGCGCAACCAAAGTGACCTCCTCGGCGTTACCGGGTGGGCTGGCAGAGCGGGTGAGATCATGGCCCACCGGTCGAGCGAATGGCGTATCGATCCTGTGGTGGTCGCTACCTTGTTGTTCGGGATTGCCGCTGCGGCCGTCCTCGTCACAGCGATTTGACAAGCCTCTTGCTCAAGACACCGCCCGAAGGTGGTCCCCCAGGGTGGTTACCCAAGGCGGGGATCGGCCGTGCCGTCGGCATTTTTGTTGATGGCTGCGACACCGCCACTCCCCCCAGCCCGGCGTTGTCCGCTAATTTTGGTCGGGGGTAGTCCCCGGTGAGGACGTCTTGTGCGGCTGGGGTTGATTTCCGCGTTCCTGTTTGCCCTTCTCGGCACGGCCCATGCTCAGAGTATGAGGCCGCCAAACCTGTCGTTTGCCGAGGCCGACTGGGGCGCGGCGATCGCGGCATTGGCAGATACTGACTTCCTTGGCCCGGTCGCGGCGACGAGGCGGATCCGCACCGCCCAGGCCGGTGGCGGTATCGGCGCCGGCAGGCCGGCGATGCCGGCGCTGACCCGGCTCAACGCCGCAATGGCCCAGCGCTTCACTGGGATCGCGACCAGCCCGGTGCCGGTGCTGCTGCCTTTCGACGTTGAGGCCCTGCTCCGCGATCAGGCCGCGGGCACGGCCGACGACAGCAGCGCGCGCTATCTCGCGGGCTTCCACGCCGCGCAATTCTTCTATGCCGGGCCTGCCGGTTATGACGCCGCTTTTGCGATCCGCACAGCCGATGTCGCAGGGCTTTCAGACATCCCGTTTTCCCGCCCAATCGAAGTGCAAATCTCCGGTTCGCTCGTTCTCTACAATCTCGATCCGCCCATCGCCGTCGCGGGCTCGCCGGTGCCGGAGTTGGAACACGAATTCCCCGGCATCCGGCGGATGATCCTTGAGCATTACTTGCGCTACACGTTCGTGCGGTTTGGCGTGCCCTATGCCGTGTCGGCGCTGTGTTTCGATGCCGGCGTGTCGCGCGAAGGATTGCCGACGTGCCGCACAGCCGATCGTGTCGTGCAGCATTTCCTGCGCGCGCTGCAGATGGCCGGCGGCATGCCCAGCGGCCTGCGTGCGATCAAGCCGTTGCCGGTGGAGCGGCCGGCTGCCGTGTCGACCACGTTCGGCTATCACGCGCCGGGACGCATCCTGTCCGGCTCGGGGTCGCGCAAGCGGGCCGGCCGGACCGATTTCACCGTCTATTCACAAATCCGCTTTCCGCTCGCGGATGCGCCGGCCAGCGCCGGCTCCGAACTTCTGGGCGGCGGCCGCGGTGAAACGAGGCCCGGCATCGATGAGCCTCTGAGCTATTCCTGGCGCGACAATTTCTGCGAGCGGCGCAGCTTTCCCGTCGCTCAATGTCCGGCCGGCACCGGCCATCAGGGGCAGGATATCCGGGCGCTGCAGTGCAAGATCGCACCGGGCACCGAGCGCTGCGAGCAATACGGCGAGGTTGTCGCCGTCCGCGGCGGCATCATCCTGCGCTCGCCGAAGCAGGAGGCCGCATATCTTTTCGTCAACTCGGCGAACGAACACATCCGGTTCCGCTACCTGCACATGAGCCCGCGCAAGATGGATGCGGACGGATTGCTCAGCGGGCGGCGCGTGCACGAAGGCGAAGTAATCGGCGAGGTCGGCAACTTCAGCATGCAGGATGCCGGAACCAGCTACCACTTGCATTTCGACATCCAGGTGCCGACCAAAGACGGCTGGGTTTTCGTCAATCCTTATATGACGCTCGTCGCGGCCTATGAGCGCCTGATCGGCGCGCGCGGAACCGAACTGGCCGATCCCGTCGCCGTGGATTCCGCCGCGTCGGGCTCGGGTTCCGATGCAGCAAGCTCAAGCGCAAAGGCTTCCCGCACGGACGGCGAAAAGCGCCGGCCGCGGAAATCGGAAAAGCCGGCGCGCCACCGAAACGGCAAGCGTTGATCGTGCCACGTTGATCGCGACACCATGCCGTTTGCCGGCGCGCGCGAGGCTCGTACAATAAAATTATGAATCGCTCTCGCCGCGTCTGGTTGCAAGGCGCGCTGGCCAGCGCCGCGCTGCTTCCGTTCGGCGCTGCCGCTCGCGCGCAGAGCGCACGCACGCCGTTTCCGCAATGGGTGGCATCGTTCCGCGCGAAAGCGATGGCGCACGGCATCTCGGCGCGCACTTACGACAGTGTGATGGGCACGCTCAAGCCCGACACGTCGGTCTATGCGCTGCAACGCGCGCAACCCGAATTCCAGGAGCAGACCTGGCAGTACCTCAACCGTCGTGTCTCCGATTGGCGGATCACGACCGGCCGCGAGGTCGCCAAGCAACATGCGTCGCTGCTGGCGCGTGTCGAGCACGCTTACGGCGTCGACCGCTATGTGCTGCTCGCGCTGTGGGGCGTGGAATCCGCCTACGGCGACCCGGTGGTGCAGCAGAAATATATGCGGCCGGTGTTTCCCGCCCTCGCCGCGCTGGCCTGGGGCGAGCCGCGGCGGCGCGCCTACTGGGAAAAAGAACTGCTGAATGCGCTCACCATCGTCGAGCGGGGCTGGAGCACGCCCGCGCAAATGCGCGGCTCCTGGGCCGGCGCGATGGGCCACACCCAATGGATGCCCGAGGTCTGGCTCAACATGGGTGTCGATTTCGATCGCGACGGCCGCATTTCGCCGTTCGGCCATCCGGCCGATGCGCTCGCCGGCACCGCACGCTACCTCTTGGAGCGGGGCAAATACCGGCGCAACGAGCCGTGGGGTTACGAGGTGAAAGGCAAGGCATCCGGCAAGGCGCGCACCTATGCCGCCTGGCGCGCGCATGGCGTTCACCGCGCCGACGGCAAGGCGTTCGACCGTCCTCATGCGTCGGCACGGCCGTGGACGCCGGTGCCGGGCGGGCCGTCGTTCCTGCTCGGGCCCAACTTCTTTTCGGTGCGTAGCTACAACCCGTCGATGAATTACGCGCTGGCGATCGCGCATCTGGCCGACCGCATTCGCGGCGGCGGCTCGTTCGTCCACCCCTTCCCCGGCAGCGAGCGCACGCCGACCCTCGCCGAATTGAAGGAACTGCAGCAGCGCCTCACCAAAGCAGGCTTCGATACAGGCGGCGTCGACGGCCGTGTCGGCAGCGACACCATGCGCGCCGTGCGCACCTATCAGCAGAAGGTCGGCATGGAGCCCGCCGACGGCTACGCCGGCCTGAAAGTTCTGGCTCGGCTGCGGCAAGCGCCGTAGGGCGCCGCCCTGCCTTGCTAGATCTTGAAGCTCTCCAGCGTTCCCTTGTGGAACAGCTCCTCGACCTTGACGAGCCGCGGCGACAGGCCCTGCGCGTGGTGATGGCGCAGGAACGTCTCCAGCGTCTTGCGGTTGGCGTCGACACCGTAAGGCCAGTAGTCGTCGCCCATCAGCGCGCGCGCGTCGGCGACGCGCTCCTCGACGAAGGGCATCGTCACCTTGGTCGCCGACGTATCCCACAGATGCGCGATCGCGGCCGCCTTCGACTGCTCAAAGGCTTTCAGCACCGCCGCCGGCAACCACGGATGCTTTTCGGCGAGCGTACGGCGCACGCCGATCAGATGCATGATCGGGAAAATCTGCGTGCGCTTGAAATAATCCTTTGCTGCCGCAACCGGATCGCGGAACAGCCAGCCGATGTTGTCCGCCTGCACCGCAGGAGGCCGCGGCGCCATGAAGCCGTCGATCTCGCCTTCGGCCAGCAGCGTCGAAATGGTCTTGCCCTCCGGCGCGTTGTCGAGACGAACGCCGGCCGGCAGCTTGATGGTGATCTTCTCCGGTCGGCCCGCATGCTCGATGCCGCCGCGGATCCAATGGATGTCCGAAGGTTTCACCCCGAAGTCGTCTTCCAGGATCGCGCGCGCCCAGACGTTCGCCGTCAATTGATACTCCGGCAGGCCGACCTTCTTGCCTTTCAGGTCCTCCGGTTTCTGGATGCGATCGGTGCGCACAAACATCGACGTGTGACGGAACATCCGCGACACGAACGCCGGCACTCCGATGTAGGGATTGCTACCCTCCGCGGTCTTCACCGTGAAGCTCGACAGAGAGCATTCGCAGATGTCGAAGTCCTCCGAGCGGAATGCGCGGAAAAAGATTTCCTCCGGGTAGAGCTTCATGAACACCGGGTCGACGCCGTCGATCTGCACGGCGCCGTCGATCAGCGGGCGGTTGCGGTCATAGTCGCCGATCGCGACGGAGAGGTTGAGCTTGGACATGGCCGGAGGTCTTTCGTGAGAAGGGGAGCGAACAATTAGCCTTGGAGCGCGAGAATTTGCAATGCGAGCGGCACAGATCGGGCTGTCGGCTTTTGCCGGCACTAAATAGATGGCGCTTTACGAAAATCTCGGGTCGGGCGCGGCGACGTCGATCAGCCGCAGTTGCACGCGCTCGGCGCCGTTCCAGCGGTCGATGGAGAGCGTACCGGCCGCGTGCAGCGGCTGGCCGCGGCTCGTCATCAACGCCTGCCCGAGCGGCTGCCCGGCGGCGCGAAACGCGATGGCGTTAATCGTCGTACCGTCGCCCGAGCGCAACCGCACGCGCACATGCGCCTGCCCAACCTCCTCGGCATACGCAACGGTATGGTGAGGCAGCGCCACGACCGGCTCCGGGTTGCCCGCGCCAAACGGCCCGGCTTGTGCCAGCGTCGCGACCAGCGCCGCATTGGCGCCCGCCGCGCTGACCGCGCCGTCGACCAGCAGCGCGCGGTTGGCCCGCGCGGCGGCGACGGCATCGGCCAACTCGCTTTCGAGATAGGCACGAAACGACGCCAGCGCATCGCGTCGCACGGTGATGCCCGCCGCCATCGCGTGACCGCCGCCTTTCAGCAGCAGTCCTTCGGCCACCGCGCGGCGCACGGTGCGGCCGAGATCGACCCCGGCGATGGAGCGGCCCGAGCCCGTTCCTGTACCGCCAGGCTCCAGCGCGATGGCAAAGGCCGGCCGGCCGAAGCGCTCCTTCAGGCGCGCCGCAAGCAGACCGACCACGCCCGGATGCCAGCCCGCCGCCGCGGTGACCACCACCGCGCCCTTCTCCTCAAGGCCAAGCGCCGCCATCGCTTCGGCTTGCGCCTCCTCCAACATCACCTGCTCCATCGCCCGCCGCTCCTGATTGAGACGGTCGAGTTCGGCGGCAATGGCTCCGGCTTCCGCCGGATCGTCGGTGCGAAGCAACAGCGAGCCGAGGTCGGCGCGCCCGATGCGCCCGCCGGCGTTGATGCGCGGCCCGAGCAGAAATCCAAGGTGCCACGGTTCCGGCGGGCCCGCGAGCCGCGCCACATCCATCAGCGCGGTCAGGCCGACGTTGTCGCGGTTGCGCAGGGCCAGCAGTCCCTTGGCAACGAACGCGCGGTTCAGGCCCTTCAACGGCACGACATCGGCCACCGTGCCAAGCGCGACGATATCGAGGAACGACAAGAGGTCCGGCTCGGCCCGCGTTCCGGTCCAGAAGCGGCGCGTGCGTAACACACGATTGACCGCGACCACCGTGAGGAACACCAGGCCCACGGCCGCGAGGTGCCCCAGTTCCGACAGATCGTCGAGCCGGTTCGGATTGACCACGATGGCGTCGGGCAGCTTCTCGTCGGCCTGGTGATGGTCGATGACGACGACATCGAGCCCGAGACGCCGCGCCGCGGCCAGCGGCTCGATGCTGGTGGTGCCGCAATCGACGGTGACGAGAAGCGTCGCGCCGCGCTCCGCGAGCGCGCGGATCGCCTCGACGTTGGGTCCGTAGCCCTCGAAGATCCGGTCGGGGATGTGCACGATCGGCTCAACGCCGCCCGCGTGCAGGAAGCGCGCCAGCAATGCCGACGCAGTTGCGCCATCGACATCGTAGTCGCCGAAGATCGCGACACGCTCGCCGCGCATGACG
>JAFKKQ010000080.1 GCA_017304505.1 Hyphomicrobiales bacterium
CAACGATGTCATCGCCGGCCGTATCCCGATGATGTTCGAGGGCCTTGCCGGTCTCGCGCCGGGGACACAGGATGGCAGCATCCGGCTTCTGGGCGTGGCCGCACAGAAACGGTTGCCGAACCTGCCGAACCTGCCGGCGATCAACGAAACCGTGCCGGGCGTGGTGTCGAGCGGATGGATCGTGATGATGGCGCCGGCCGGCGTCCCCGACGCGATCGTCCAGAAGCTGAACAAGGATTTGCGCACCGTGGTCGCGGAAAAGGATGTGCAGGAGCGCTTCCACCAGCTCGGCACCTATTCGCGCGACCTGACGCCGGCGCAGACGGAAGCCTTCCTTCGCAGCGAAGAAAAGCTGTGGTGGCCGATCGTCCGCGAGGTGGAAGCGGAGACTCAGAAGCCCGCGGCGAAATAAAGTCGTCCGTTGGACCCCTTCGTCATTTCGGGAGCGCGATCGAGCAAACCCGAAGCGACGAAGGGAACGCTTTGGGAGCCGGCTACACCAGCATCCGCACCGGGCTTTCCAGCAGCGCCTTGAATGCCGCGAGAAGCTCGGCGCCGAGCGCACCGTCCACCACGCGATGGTCGCAGGACAGTGTCACCGTCATCTGGCTCACAAATTTCACCGAGCCATCCCCAGCCTCGACCGAGCGGCGCTGCGATGCGCCGACCGCAAGGATGGTGGCGTGTGGCGGGTTGATGATCGCCGAGAATTCGCGCACGCCGTACATGCCAAGATTGGAGATCGCCGAAGCACCGCCTTGATACTCAGCAGCCTTGAGTTTCTTCTCCTTGGCGCGCGCCGCCAATTCCTTCATCTCGTTCGAGATGACTGACAGCGACTTCTCGTCCGCGTTGCGGATTACCGGCGTCAGCAGGCCGCCGTCAATTGCGACTGCAACGCCCACATCGGAATGCCTGAAGCGCAGGATGCGATCGCCTGCCCAGACCGCATTCGCCGCGGGCACGCGCTGCAGCGCCAGCGCCAATGCCTTGATGACAAAGTCGTTGACCGAAAGCTTGTAGGCCCCGGCGCCTTCCTTCGGTGCGCCGGCATTGGCTTCTTCGCGGAACCTGAGCAGCGCATCCATCGTCACGTCGGCGGTGAGATAGAAATGCGGCACGGTCTGCTTGGCTTCGACCAGCCGCGTCGCAATCGTGCGCCGCATGCCGTCGAGCGGCACCTCGTCGAAGTCCACCCCGTCATAGAGAGCCTTCACCTGCGAGGCACTCATGCCGGTCGTCGCCCGTGCGGCGCGGGCTCCGCCGCTCGCGATTGCCGTTTCGATGTCGGCGGCCACGATGCGGCCATGTGGTCCCGATCCTTTCAGAACCGACAGATCGATGCCGTTCTCGCCGGCAAGCCGGCGCGCCAGCGGCGTGATCGAGTTGCCGCCGACCCTGGCTGGGCCGAAGTTTTTCGACGGTGTTCGCACCTCGAAGAATGGATCAAGGTTCGGATACGCGAGACTTGCCGGATCCTTGACCCGCTCATCCCCGCGGAAACGGGGCCCCAGGGATGCGGGGCTCTGGGCTCCCGCTTGCGAAGAGACGAATGGAGTCTGTGGCGGCGCTTTCTGCGCTGGGGGCGAGGCGCTTGCCGCAGCAGCAGGCGCGTTCGCCGCCGCGCCGCCCTCACCCGCGATCACCGCGACCACCGCGCCGACCGGTGCCACGGCGCCAACCGGCACGCGGATTTCGGCGAGCGTACCCGTTGCAATCGAGGGAACCTCCACCGACACCTTGTCGGTCTCGATCTCGAACAAGTTGTCACCCGGCTTCACGGCATCGCCGGCCGATTTGAACCACTTGGTGATCTTGCCCTCGGAGACGGTTTCTCCGAGTTGCGGCATCAGAACGTCCATTGCGCTTATCTCGTTACTTGATCCGTTCCCACATCACTTCCAGTGTCGAGTCCGGCGGCCGCAGCGTCAGCCGATCGCCGTCGAATTCGCAGCGGCGAACGAAATCGCCGGCATCGCCCGGCTGGATCGTCGCAATGCGATGGTGAGTCACCGTGCCCGCTTCCTCATCGACGCTGTAGGTGCCGAAATAGGCGATGTAATCGGTGAGCGCGATCTTGGCTTCCTCCGCCGTCATCATCGCGCCGGCGCGCTTGCGTTCGACGTCGGGGGCGATCTGCACCGCCATCTCGTTACGCGGCCCGTAGTAGATCATGCCCTTCGGGTTCGCACCGCGATCCCAAGCCTTGCCGTCGATCTGCGTGCCGAGATAGCGCCACGACCCGATCAGCTTCTCGGCAATTCCGCCCACGGTTTTATCGCTCACGCGCCGATCCACAACCTCACCAGCTCACCGAGATGTATTGCGTCTCCAGGAATTCCTTCAAACCCTCGTGCGCGCCCTCACGGCCGACTCCGGACTGCTTCATGCCGCCGAACGGCGCCGCCGGATCGGAAACAAGCCCGCGATTGAGGCCGATCATGCCGAAGTCGAGCTTCTCCGACACGCGCATGCCCCGCCCGAGATCCTTGGTGTAGAGATACGCAACAAGGCCATACTCGGTGTCGTTGGCGCGCTTGATGACCTCGGCCTCGTCCTTGAACGTCTGCAGCGAAGCGACCGGGCCGAAGATTTCCTCGTTTAGCATCTTCGCATCGTTCGATACGTTTGACAGAACGGTCGCCGGATAGAAATAGCCGGTGCCTTCGGGCTTCTTGCCGCCCGTGAGGATTTTCGCGCCCTTGCTCACGGCGTCGTCGACAAGCTCCACGACCTTGTCGAGACCTTCCTGGTTGACCAACGGGCCGAGCGCGACGCCGTCGTCGAGGCCATTGCCCATTTTCAATCCGGCCATTTTCGCCGTCAGTTTCGTGGTGAACTCGTCCTGCACCTTCTCATGCACGTAGAAACGGTTCGCCGCCGTGCAAGCCTCGCCCATGTTGCGCATCTTGGCGATCATCGCGCCGTCGATGGCAGCGTCGATGTCGGCGTCTTCGAACACAATGAACGGCGCATTGCCGCCGAGCTCCATCGCGGTGTTGAGCACGTTATCGGCGGCGCTGTGCAGAAGCTTGCGGCCCACCTCGGTCGATCCGGTAAAGGAGACGACGCGCACGCGCGGATCGTGCAGCATGGTGTCGACCACCGGCCCCGAGCGGCGCGACGGGATCACATTGACCACGCCCGCGGGAACGCCGGCCTCCTGGAGGATCGGCATCAATGCCAGCATCGTCAGCGGCGTTTCGGAGGCCGGCTTGAGCACCACCGGACAGCCGGCGGCCAGCGCCGGACCGATCTTGCGGGTCGCCATCGCCGCCGGGAAATTCCACGGCGTCACCAGCACGGCGATACCGGCCGGCTTATGATGCACGAAGATGCGTGCGCCCGACGACGGCGCGATGCCGTTGACGCCGAGATTGCGTACGCCCTCCTCCGCGTACCAGCGGAAGAACTCGGCAGCATAGGCCACCTCGCCGCGCGAATCCGACAGCGCCTTGCCATTCTCGATGGTGATGAGCTTGGCGAGCCGCTCGGCGTCGCGCATGATCAGTTCGTAAGCCTTGCGCAGGATTTCGCCACGCTCGCGCGGCTTCTTTGCGGCCCAGGCGGCGAACGCTCCTTGCGCGGCATCGAGCGCGGCCTTGGCGTCATCGACGCTGGCGCTCGCGACCGAAGCGATCTTCCGTTCGGTCGCCGGATCGATCACGTCGAAGCGCGCGCCGTCCGACGACTTTTTCCATTGACCGTTAATCCACAGATCGGTCGGGACATTGGCAAGTAAGTTGTCGTATGCGGCCATGATGTTCTCCTTCGTCATTCCGGGGCACGCCCACCAGCGTATTTACGCGCGTCTTCGACGCGCTATGGGCGCGAACCGGAATCCAGAAACAACCTCTCCGTATGCCGCCGGATTCAGGGTTCGGCGCTGCGCGCCACCCCGGAATAACAGAGGCTTAAGCGTTCAGCGTCTTCCTCACCCGATCGACGATGCGATCGACCGTCGGCAGGATGGCGTCTTCGAGAATGTCGGCGGCCGGCAGCGGACAATGCGGCGTGGTGATGCGCACCAGCGGACCGTCGAGGTCGTAGAACGCCTCGTCGGCGATGATCGACATGATCTCGGCGCCCCAGCCGCACAGCCGCGGATTCTCCTCCACCGAGAACGCACGGTGCGTCTTGGCAACGGAGCCCAGGATGGTCTGGGTGTCGAGCGGCACCAGCGAGCGCACGTCGATCACCTCACAGTCGATGCCATGCTCGGCGGCAAGCTTCTCGGCCGCCGCCAGCGCACGCGGCACCATCAGCGCCAGCGCCAGGATGGTGGCGTCCCGGCCCGGCCGCAAAATCTTCGCGGTGCCGAGCGTGTCGAGAATCTCGCCGTCCGGCACCTCGCCCTTGGTCGGGTAAAGCGACTTGTGCTCGAGGAAGATCACCGGGTCGGGATCGCGCACGGACGCGGCCAGAAGCCCGATCACATCGACCGGACTCGACGGCGCCACGACCTTGAGGCCGGGGATCATCATGCACCAGTTCTCGACGCTCTGGGAATGCTGCGCGCCGAAACGCGAGCCCGCGCCGTTGCCGGTGCGCACCACCAGCGGGCACTTGGTCTGCCCGTTGGTCATGTAACGGCTCTTGGGGAATTCGTTGGCGATGTAATCGAAGCACACCGCGAAGAAGTCCGAGAACATGATCTCGGCAATCGGCTTCAGGCCGGTCATGGCCGCACCCATTGCGGCGCCGAGGATCGCCTGCTCGGAGATCGGGGTATCGCGCACGCGCAGCGGCCCGAACTGATCGAGCAGCCCCACCGTCGCCTTGAACACGCCGCCGGCCTTCGCGACGTCCTCGCCGAGAAACACCACGTCGGGGTCGCGCGTCATTTCCTGGGCGATGCCGCGCGCCACGGCATCGCGATAGGTCAGTTCCGCCATGCGAAGCCCCCGTCGGCATAAACGTCAGTGGTCAGGATATCCATCGGCGGGTTGGGCGCGGCCTTGCAGGCTTCCGTCGCCTCATCCACGGTGCGTTTCACTTCGGCGTCGATCCCGGCGATGACGTCGTCACCGATGCCGAAGTGCTTGAGCCGCTCGCGATAGATCTTGATCGGATCGCGCTCTTTCCATTTCTCCAACTCGCCCTCGGGGCGATACTTCGCCGGGTCGGCGCGCGAATGGCCGCTGTGGCGATAGGTCAGGCATTCGATCAGCGACGGACCGCCGCCGGATCGCGCCTTTTCGAAAGCCTTCTGCGCGGTGCGATAGACGACATCGGCGTCATTGCCGTCGATCACAATCTTTTCCAGTCCGTACGCCGAAGCGCGGTCGCCGGCCGGATTCGGCACGGCGGTGACATCGCCGATCGGCGTATACTCCATGTAGAAATTGTTCTCACAGACGAAGACCACCGGCAGCTTCCAAATCGCGGCAAAGTTCAGCGCCTCGTGGAAGGCGCCGATGTTGGTGGTGCCGTCGCCGAAGAAGCAGACCGACACGTCGCCATGACCCTTGTACTGGGCCCGCCAGGCCGCGCCGCAGGCGATCGGCAGATGCGCGCCGATGATGGCGTAGGACCCCATGACGCCGTGCTCCGGCGACATCAAATGCATGGAGCCGCCCTTGCCCCGCATCAGGCCGTTATCGCGCTGCATCAATTCGCCTAGCACCTTCTCGAACGGCACACCGCGCGCCAGCGTGTGCGCGTGGCCGCGGTAGGTGCAAAAGCTGAGGTCACCCTTTTTCATCGCCGTCGCGAAGCCGGCCGCGATCGCCTCCTGGCCGAGCGAAAGATGGCTCGTGCCTTTGACGAGATTCTGCAGGAACAGGTCGTAGGCGCGCTGTTCACACTCGCGGATGTTGACCTGGCTGCGGTAAAGCTCGAGCCGCGTCGCCTCCCCGATGTCGTCGTTCAACGCTGTCTTGGTCGCCGGTTTGGCAGTGGCTTTATCCAGCATCGCAATTCCTCGGAATGCCCGGTTTGAGCGGGTATCAGGCGGGGCGGTGCCATTTTGTCAACCGGGCTCGATGGGGGCAACGGCGCCGCGCGTTTTCTGCTCGCGGTATAACAAATATAACCCCGAAGATATGACGATGAAGGCCCCGATCAGGGTCCAGGGTCCGGGGACGTTATCGAACACCAGATAGCCGAACGTGGTGGCCCACAGGAGCTGTGTGTACATGAACGGCGACAGCACCGACGCCGGCGCCCGGTCGTGGGCCATGATCAGCAGGAAATGGCCGATGGAGCCGAACGCGCCCACCGCCAGTAGCAAAATCCAGTCGAACCCACCCGATGGCGCCACCCAGACGAAAGGAAGGATGGGCAACATCACCACGACTCCGACCAAATTGGCATAGAACAACGTGGTCTCGCTGGAATCGTGACGCATCACCAAGCGGGTGGTGATGGCATAACAGGCGTAGAACACTGCGGACACCACGGAAAGCAGCGCCGCCCACTGAATGCCGCCCAGGCCCGGCCGAATGACCACCATAACACCAAGGAAGCCGACGCCGATGGCGCACCAGCGTCGCCAGCCCACCCATTCGCCCAGCAGCGGGCCGGCCATGATCGCCACCAGGAACGGCGTCGCGAACATGATAGCCAGCGCCTCATCGAGCTGCAGGAAGCGGAACGACAAGAAGTTGAAAATCGTCGTCCCCAGCATCATCAGCGCGCGAACGATCTGGAGCCCGGGCCGGGTGGTCTTGAGCAATCCCGGCCGCGTCAGCGGGTTGGAAAAGATCAAAGCCAGGAAAAACGCGCTGACATAGCGCATCGCCACAACCTGCAGCAGATCCATGTGGCCGCCGAGGTATTTCGCCATGGCGTCGAGGCAGGCAAAGCAGGCCACCGCACCGCTCATCAGTGCGATGCCGGCCAGCCGCCGTCGCCGATCGTGCGCCGGATCGGTCAAACCGTGCTCCGCCCGGTCGGCCTGCCGCCGGTCGCCCGCACCCTTCTGCCGATCCTGCTGAGCATTGCGCCGCCTGTTCGTCTGCAAATTAGCCAACCCGCCGCAGGCTGACGAGCAGCGATTCCACCTGAGTCTCTCTCTGGCGGCCAAAGGATGGGGGCGGGCCAAGACAACGCCGGGACATCCGCACGGCGGCATGTCGAGCACGGTCCGTGCCGCTCTGCTGCGAATTTTGTTTCAACCGCAACCGCAGAGCCCATTACAGAAAATTAATTGGTTCCCGTGGGTTACGATCCACATGGACTAATTGTCGCATGCGACAATTTGTGCTTAGATGCGGCAAGAACGGTGGTTTTTTGGAGATTTCCATGTGGGTTCTTGGCATCTATGTCATCTTGATGATCATCGGTGACGTGATCGACCTCGGCGTCGGCGCCCTCGCTGCCCACATGTGGTCGGACACCATCGCGCTGCCGATTTTCCTGCTCTGCTACTTCGCGACGCTGGCGATCGCCTGGGTGATCGCGGTGCGGATTGCCGAGTCGATGAAGCTCACGACCTGAGCAGCTATCAGCTTTCGCGTGTCACCGCGCTCTCATGCCAATGGCGCAGCGCGAGATGGGTGAGCCACGACAGCAGCGCAAAGATTGCGATTCCGGCGAGCGATAGCAGCAGCAACGCCGCGAACATGCGTGGGATGTTGAGGCGATAGCCCGACTCGGCAATGCGATAGGCCA
>JAFKKQ010000508.1 GCA_017304505.1 Hyphomicrobiales bacterium
GGCCGGAAACGCCTCGCGCGTCATCTCGAGGAGCGCCGGCATGTCGGAATACCCAAGCCAGGCCTGGTCGCGGATGTGACCCAGAACCTCGAATGGATCATGGACGACGCCCTTTTTGGCGCGCACGCCCCATTCGAAGGCGAGGATGCCGAAGAGATCGCGTGATATCTCGTTGTCGCGGACGGGAATGAGGTCTTCGGCGAGTGTGCCAAAGCTGTCCCAGAATGGTTCGGCCTCGAGCAGCGCTTCGCCGCTGCGCTCCATGCGGCGAAGCCGCAACGAATTGACAAGGCGCCGCAGCACCATTCCGCCCCTCCTCCTTATCGCGTTTTCGGCCCCGACAGTTGTGGTCGTGCCATCTCAAGCGTTCGGCACCCGGTGATACACCGGCGCAGCCATCGAGCCAAATAACGGTCATCGCAACATGGCCGTACCTGGATCGTCAGCCATCCGCCGGCGATCCCGGAGCACTGCTACGCGTAGAGTAGAAGGGGCAGTTTCACCCGACGCGCTCCCCGCGACCTACTCTCATTCCACCGGCGCCCAACGTCACCTCCTCATCACGTCTTCAGCCTTGCTCCTTGCGTCTGACGGGCTGTCAGGCGCTCGGCTTCGGCCTGTTGCCGATGCGCGACTTTGCCGGATCGCGCGCCGGAATAAAGTTTTGCCGCTTCGCGCAGCTTGCCCTGCCCGGATTTCGGCACGGACGAATGCTGGAACGGCTTGTCCGATACGGCCGTGCGGCCCATTTCCCGGGCGCCGTCGGCGCCGAAGCGCGCCTCGACGGCCTTCGTGAACGCCTTAACCTCCCGCCCGATCTTCGGATCGGCCGACAGCGCCTGGAACCTTTCGGCCCTCGTTGGGCCGTCTTTCGCGGCGGCGACCTTGCCGAGTGCCGCCCTGGCCTGCTCGGAAAGGTCCGGCACTGGCGTAGCATCGGCCGCCATCTGTTTTTCGACGTCGGCGCAATAGACCTGCGCGGCGCGGCCTTCGAGCTCGGACGTGCGAACGATGTTCGGCCCGATCGCCGCTGCCGCCCGCATCGCGGTTTCGCGCTCCTCCCGCGCCTTCGCCCCGGCGAAGAACCGCTCACGCCCGCGCAACTCACCGAGCAGACCGGCGTCCGACGAAACCCGCTGCGCCGCACTGGTCGCTCCGTCCCTGGCGATGATGTCGTCGAGGCGTCGAGTTGCCGCCTTCGGATCGCGATAGGCGGTCTGGATATAGATCGAGCGTGCCTCACGCTC
>JAFKKQ010000081.1 GCA_017304505.1 Hyphomicrobiales bacterium
CTTTCGATCGCACCGCGAAGCGGCTTGCCGGTTGCTTCTGGCTGGCGCTTGGGAACATCGCCGCCAAGCCTGCATAGAGGCCCGGCGCGCCGACCTTCTCCAGCGCATTGTTGATTTCCAACGCCACCGAAAAAATTCCCGAACGGTCCAAGCCTTCCGCGATCCAGGTTCCGGGGTTGTCGGAAATCTCCCGGCCGCTTTCGAGTTGTTTCATGGCGTAGATAAACGTGCCAATGGTTGCCATCCCAACCACGCCGCCGACAAAGCGCGTCGTATCTTCCTGCAATCCCCGGATCAAAACCCGCTGATTCGATGCGATGGCAAAGCTCTTGAATTGCAGGATGGCGCGGCCGGCCGGCGTGTTGGCGAACAGCGGCACGTCGCCCGCGCCTTTGGTGACGATGATGGAATCAACGTCTTTATTGACGGCGGCGCGGTAGGCGCGGCGCAGAAAAGCCGGAACCGCATCGTCGCCCCAGCGTTCGGTGCTTGCGACGCGCACGCCGTCCAGCGTCTCGCCGTGCTGGCGGAACAACCGCCCCAGGTTTTCGGCGCGATCCTGCCCGATGCCAAGGAAGCCCATGTAGGCGCGCTCATCGGCCGGCAGAGCGGCGAAGCCCTTTTCCGCCGCAAGCTCCGCGTTCCGCAGGATGCGGTTTTGCGTCATCGTCGCCGCAATGCCCTTCTGGAAATCATTCCAGTGCAACAAGCCGGTCAGTTGGGTGAAGCCCGTCGCGGCGTTCGTCAGGAAGCGCTCAAACGGCGAGTTCATCGCGTAGGGGTCGGTGATTTCCGCCAAGGTCGCGAGGCGCGATGCAAGCCACCGCTCGGAGATCGCGCCGGCAAGCTTGGCTTCCTCGCGCGAGAGTTTCGCCGCCTTCACGTTGCGGATCAGCGGACCAAGCCCGTCACGCATGTAGGACGTGAGGCCATGAACCATCGCCGGCCGTACCGCGTCGGTCAAAGACGCCAGCACAACGCCGCCGAGCGCCACCATGTAATTGAACGCGCCAGCGGCATTCAGGGTCTTGGCCCAATTCGTGTGCTGGATTTCCGGGCGATAATGTCCCCGCAGCATGTCGCGCACGGCTTCGATGTCGCGAATGTCGGCTTTCTCGCGGGCGTTCAAGCTTTGCAATTGCTTGACCCGATCTGTTGCGGAAATCGCGCCATCCGCTTCAACCGCCTGCCGAAGATCGCCGTATTCGGCCCGGATTCCCTCGATCGGGCCTTTCATCGTCGCGTCGCCAAACCGTTCCGTCAGTTCGATGTCGGCCGACATGATCCGCGCATAGCGCCGGCCGACGAATTCGGCGTCGTGTTCCAGGAATTTCTCAACCAGGTTGTCGGGAATGTTGAAGGTGCGTTCCTTCAACGGGCCGCGCTTTGTCACGACAAGATCGGTCGGCACGCCGCCGTCGAGCCCGCGCCCGGTCACGTTGGCGAAGATGTCATCAACGATTTCATCCAGATAGGCCGCGCGATCGGCGTCATCGAGAAAATCGAACCGGCCGCGCCGCTGTGCTTCCGCGATGTCGGCGGCAAGCTTCGCGGCGCGCTGCCGGTCCATGTCGAGCAGCACGCGGCTGACATTCTGCGCCACGTCGCGCACAACGGCGGCGGCATCGGCAACGGGCTGGCCGAAGTTTGCGCCGGCCCGGCCCAGGGCCTGCATGAGGCGATCGAAATCAAACGCCTTCCGCGCTGCCTCCCGATCGGCCGCCCGCACCACGCGCGATCCGCCCAGGTCATCGGCCAAGGCGTCGAGAAAATCCCGCGCCGATGGACGCGCGGCACCCGCCGACGTATCGCCAAGGAATCCTTCCTGCCACGCCCGCAGCGCGATTTCGTTGAGATCAATGCCGCCCTTGGGATTGGCCGAAGCGCGGCGCGATTTTCGCAACAACCCTGGCACCTGTCGGGCTTCCGGGAAGGCAGCGGCAAGCGCGCCGGCATCATCATAGATGCCCTCATTCCCCAGCCCGCGAAGCCATTCGGTCAAGCCCTGTGGCGCTTCCGGGCGTTCGCCGGCACTGGCGCGGTGCAGCACCTCAGCCACGGCGTCGGCGTCCACCTCATCAAGCCATATCCCGCCCGCCGCACGCTGATTCAAAGCATCCTCGCGGCGCATGATGGTGCGGTCGAGTTCGTCTTTGCCCCGCTGCAATCCCGCGACCCGGCGGCCCGTCCTGTCGCCTTCGGCTTTCTGCGCGGCGTCGAGAGAACCGGACAGCCAGTCGCGCACGATGGTGCGGAATTCCGCTTCGTTGGCCTCGATCGCAGGGCGGTTCCACATGCGAGTGAAATAGCTCTCGGCGGTGGATACGCTGACATCGGCGGGGAGCAGGCCGGCAGAGACGGCACGCTGTTTCAGCGGCTCAATCACATGCGAGCGCCACGCCTGGGCCGCTTCCGCCACGCCGGGAATGTCGCTCTTATCGCCGCGACGCATCGCGCGGCCGACCGCCTCGCGGAATTCCCGATGCGTCATCGCGTTGCCGGCCTTGCGCGCGGTCATGTACGCGGCCTGTTGCGCTTCCAGCGCCTTCACAACCGCGCCGCGCGTGTATTCGTGCATCGCGGTTTCGGCGGCGGTGTCGCCTTCGCCCTTGAGATTTTTCCGCAGATAGACCGGCGTATCCATCATCTGCGACGCAACTTCGCGCACGGCGGTCGAGGGGCTATGCAGCGTTCGAAGCAACGGATTGAGTTGCGCCGTGGCCTTGGCGGTGGCGGATGCCGCTGTTCCGGCGATGCTCAAATCATCGAGCGTGCTTCTCGCGGTCGCCGCCGCGCCTGCGCTCTGCGGCGCGCCCGCCATTGCCGTGAGTTCCTGGTGTAGGACATCGGTGGCGGCATCGAAATCGGGCCGTTGCGCGTCCCGCAACACATCGGCGGCACGCTGGAATTCGGCGCGGCTCATCACGCCGCCGATGCCGGCACCAAGGATGCCGCCCAGGACAACCGAGCCGCCGATGTTCAACGCGCTCTCGCCGGCCGTGCGAAGTTCCTGGGTTGCCTGCAACCCGGCTTCCTGTACGCCCGTCCCGACGCCGGCAGCGGTTCCGACGTTAAGCGCGGTGCGGCCGATCGTCGAAGCGGCTCGCCCGCCTTTCACAAGCGCGCCACCCGGCAAGAGGAATGTCGGATCGAGGATCGACGCCGCCGCCGTCATGCCGAAGCCGGTCCAGCCCGACGCGGCCAGCGTTTTGCGATCTTTCAACTCGCGGTCAATATCGGCCTTGACCGCTTTTGCGGCCTTGGCGTTGAACACGTTTTCAAACCGCTCGATATGATCTTCGTAGCCCTTGATGTCGTCGAACACATTGTAGCTGCGGTCGATGTCGTGAAATCCGGCATCGAGCGTATGCCGTAGCCGTTCGGATGTGAGCGCGGAACCGATCAGGTTCTCCTGGCGGAACGCCGCGCCGGCCGTCTCTATAAATCCCGGCTCGATCGCGACGCCGGCCTGTTCTCCCAGGCCGGGGCCGTTCTGGTCGGGAAGGGGCGAGGTTTCATCGAACGGCATGTTTCACTCTCCCGTCGAGGGAACATTGAACAACGAGCGGAACACCATGCGATCAAGGTCGCGATCACGATCGCCGGCCGCAGCCTCGAAACGGGGGTTCGCAGTGCGGCGGGTTTCGGATCGTGCCCGGCGTTCGGCCGCGATTTCGTCTTTCGTCGGCGGTACGGCGTAGAAGGGCAGGCGATACCGCTCCAGCACGCCGTCCTTGGTGCGATAGAAAAGCTGATAGCGAGCCGGCTTGCCTGCGACGACATCCCGTTCCGTCATCGCGTCGGCCACAAGATAGATGTCGCGCGACGACACGCCCGCCGTATTCAGGGCGTCCTTGGCCTGCCGGCGGATATAATTGTGCGTTCCGTCCGCGCCGACCGGGTAGGCGACTTCCGGCGGCAACCGCGTCACCACGTTTTTGCCGCTGACCGCGAATTCGGTCACGCCATAGCGGCGCTTGAACCGATCGGCCGCAAGCGCCTTGGCGACATCCTGGTTGCCGGCAGCATCTACGATGCTTTGCTCCAGGATGTCCTTATACTCCGCGACCGCTGCCGCCGATTGCGCGGGCGTCTCGCCTAGCTTGGGATCGAAGCCGAACAAGCCGGGGTCATAGATGTCGCGGACGTTGCTTTCGGCGGCCTGATCCTTGACGAATTTCTTAACCGGCTCGCTTTCCATCAGGGCGGCACGTTCCCGCGCTTTGTCGGGGTTGCGCGCGTCAATGAGTTGCTGCGCCGCCGTAGTCGGCGTGAGGCCAAGAGCGCCCGTCATGCGAGAGAACATCACCGCTGCGTCGCGAATTTCCTTGCCGCCGTCCCGACGCTCCAGCGCCGCCGGATCAATCGTGTTTAAACGTGCGGCGAAGGCGGCGGCGTCAGCGACCGAAGCCGGCGAACCGCTGACAAGGCCGCCACGGATCGCGTTCATGACGGGCTGTGGCACAACGCTGGCCTGCCGCACCAAATCCTCCAGCGTCGCCGGAAGCCGATCCTTCTCAACGGTCGAGGAAAGCGCGGTCCAAACGCTATCGACCAGCTTCTTGCCGTCGCTGCTGTAAGGGTCGATCGCGAATTGTCCCGCCTGAAACGCGCCGATGGCTTGCTGCGTTTTCAGCGTGTCGCCAACCTTCGACGTGTAGGAGTTTAGGAGGTCGGCCTTGCGGCCTTCATCCAAAACCGGGTCCTCCAGGATGTCGTTTCGCGTCAGCGACGTGTCGCCGCTCGCGATCCGCAGCCGATAGTTGTCCGACACAACGATTTGCTGGGCTTTGACCTGTGCGGCCTCCTGGGCGTCGGCGTGCGCTACACCCGATGCCGCAGCCTCGCGAATGCGGTTCGCATAGTTGGCCGGCAGATCGGACAGGAGCTTTTCCACGCGCGGCGAGAACCGGACGCCGGCCACCGTAACGCCCCTCGGCGCAGCGGTAGCGCCGTTGCCGGCGGCTTCGTTCGCGGCATCAATGCGCGGTTTGTAGCCGCTGACAGACCGCGCGTCACCGCCAGCGGCATAACCACGTGGCCGCTCATAGGCGATGAAGGCTTCGGCGGCTTCCTGGGGCGTTTTTGCCCTGGAGAGCGCGGCCTTAACGCTGGCTTCCGACGTGTCGAGTTCATCAGCGATGAATTCGAGTTGGGTTTGAAAGTCCGTTGCGGGCTTGTTCCGCGCCGCCGCGAATTTCCGCAGGGCGTCGGCACGTTCATTTCGGTGACCGGCGATGCCGATGCCGGTGTTACTGTCATGGCTGGCGTCAGCCCGCAGGCCGGATTCCGCGATCAGGTTGCCGACGATGCCGGCGGCCTGGGCCTGGGTGTAGCCGCGATCAACGAAAAATTGTGTCGCGAATTGCGCGCGAGGGCTGGAGGCAGTGACGGATTGGGTGGTGTCGCCAATCTGCTCGGGCATGATTCGCGCGGCCGGTGACGCGGAACGCTTGCCGCCGCGCGAGCCGACCGGCTCCGCGTGCCACGGCTCATAGGACATCGGAAAATAAATGCCGTACCGCCCCGCATTCTGGTGAACCCAATCCAGCACCTCTTGCGGTGCGCGGGCGAGAGACTGACCTTTCCACGACAGATCGACGGCTTGACCGTGATTGTGCAAGGAGCGGCCGGGCGGCGCGACCCATTTCCCGGACTTGTCCGATTTTTCCCAAAGCTGGCGTTGCCGATCGACGGAGCGGAAACCGGACAGGATGCCAAGGCCCTCGCGAATGGCGGTCGGCGCATCCTGCATCATCGTCGCAAGGTTCGTTGCGAAATCCGCATCAAGGCCGTCGATGTGGTCACGGCCATGACCGGCAGCAAGCCTGCCGACCAGGAACGTCCGCGCGTTGGTCGGCCCGGTCGCGCCAGCCGTGGCGGCTGCGCCAAGCGTGGCGCGTTCTTTCTCGGCCGGTGGTGGCGCGGCGTCTCTCGCTTCGACCGCATCGCGCGTGATGGCTGGCGCAACCATCGGCATCAGCGATCGCATCGTGTTGAGGTGGTCAACCGGCGACATCCTGTCGCGATTTTTCGACACGTATTCCAGCGCGGCGACGGGATCATCGTTCGCGATCTGGAGCGCCGTCAATTTGTGAGCGTCGGACAGATAGGTTTGCTGTTCCGCTTTCAGCTTTTCGGCGGGCCATCCCAGCTTTTCACCAAGGCCCTGAATTTCGGCCAAGCCTGCGGCGGTGTATTTCTGCCAACGGACGGGGTCGCTGTAATTACGAACCGCCTCATTCTTGAAGTTGTCCGCGCCGTTTGTTGCTGATTCCACAACAACCGATTTGAGCGCCTTGCTCTTGTGTGTCAGGCCGGATCGAAGGGCGTCATTTTGCAGGGGTTCAACGGCCCTCGTGAATAGCTGCTGTTGAGCCGGCGTCAGGTCCGCAGCATATTTCCGGCGAAGATCATCAAGGCCGCGCTGATAGTCGGAAAACCCGTCGATCGCGGCTTGACCATCCTTGCCCAAGTATCCGTTTTCGCCGTAAAGCAGATCATCTTTCGCCCGGATAAATTCGTTGCGCTTCGACCGCGCGGCGGTTTCATCCTCAAGGGCCTGGACCTTGGCGAAAGAATCGGCCGCGTTGGAGAGCCCCGCTGCAAGCTGCGTCATGCCGCGACCAGTGGCGGCACCGAAGCTTTCCGGCGAAGCGTGAACGTCGATCCCCTGCCGGAATGCCGGCCGAAGCGAAACGTCGGGCGTGTATTCAGGAACGCGCATGGTTCACCTCAATGACAACCGGAAGCCGCGCCGAAGCCCGGCGTTCTCAATCGAGACGCCGGTACCTTTCAGCCGAGCACGCAGGCGCGAAAGGCCAATCCTGAAATACTTGTACATGGTCGGCGGTTCTGGGCCGCCATCAGGATCGTCCGCATACATCGCATCGAAGATGCGTTCGGTGCTGACAGGGTGCCCTTTGCCGCGCCAAACCGCCCGGAGAATGCTTTCCTCAAATCCGCTTAAACGGTGAGCCACAATCACATCGTTAAGCAGCGGCGCGGCGACGGGCTGGTTGCAGCAAGGGCAAGCTGTCATCGGTATCCCCGGCGCTTGGCCTCACGGATGGCGGTGCGGACTAGGCGCGGGTCATTGCCAGCGCCCGAACGCGAAAGTGTTGCGATGGTTCCCGGCGCGACCACCTCCAGATCAGCAACGAAGCGACGCGCCAAATTCAAGTCGGCGGCCGTGACGCCTTCCGCCCGCAGCGCCGTTAGGCTCTCAGCCATGCGCTGCTCGGCCTGTTCTGGCGTCGGCTCAATTAGGCCATCGGCCTGACGTTCCTTCACGATAGCCATTGCGTCCGACAACTCTTTGGCGTCGGTGCCGTTTGCCTTGGCATCGGCAATCAAGCCGTCCCGAGCAGCCTCCAGCGCGCGGGAGCGTTCCCCGCCGTCGCCGTCTCCGATGGCGGCATTCGCAAAGCCGTTGAAAATGTCCTCGACAGGCTTTGCGTCGAAATTCACTACGTCATTCTTGAACAGAGTCGCAGCGATGTCGGGCTTGTCGGCATCAGGGCCGGCAGGAGGCGAAGGGTTGCCATCCTTCTCCGCGTCGGCTCCGCTCGGCGCGGCACCGCCGTTGCCATGCTGCCCCGCCAAACGCAAC
>JAFKKQ010000082.1 GCA_017304505.1 Hyphomicrobiales bacterium
CATCAGCTCGATCACGTCGTCGACGTGCGGATAGGGGTAGACGTAATGGAGCCGCACCCATGCGCCCAACGTGCCGAGTTCGCGAGCGAGATCGAGAAATTTCGCCCGCACCTCGCGATCCTTCCATTTGCTGGCGGCGTATTTGATATCGACGCCGTAAGCCGAGGTGTCCTGCGAGATGACGAGCAACTCCTTGACGCCGGCCGTGACCAGCCGCTCGGCCTCGCGCAGCACATCGGCGGCCGGCCGCGAGACCAGATCGCCGCGCAGCTCGGGGATGATGCAGAAGGTGCAGCGATTGTTGCAGCCTTCGGAAATCTTCAGATAGGCGTAGTGCCGCGGCGTAAGCTTGATGCCCTCGGGCGGCACCAGATCGAGGAACGGGTCGTGCTTGGGCGGGGCTGCGCGATGCACGGCCTCGACGACGCTTTCGTATTGCTGCGGGCCGGTGACGGCGAGCACGCCCGGATATTGTCCGGTGATCTTTTCGGGTTCCGCACCCATGCAGCCGGTGACGATGACCTTGCCGTTCTCGGCCAGGGCGTCGCCGATGGCGCCGAGCGATTCCGCCTGTGCGCTGTCCAGGAACCCGCAGGTGTTGACGATTACGAGGTCCGCGCCCCGGTGCTCGCGCGCCAGCGCATAGCCCTCCGCCCGCAGCCGCGTGATGATCCGCTCGCTGTCGACCAGCGCCTTCGGGCAGCCGAGCGAGACGAAACTGATCGAGGGAGCGGCGGATTTTGCGGGCATCTTCGATGGCACGGCGGATCAGCTACAGGCGTTCTGTGGGAAGATCAAGGCGGCGTGAGGCCATTCCGGCCCATTGCGGGCGGCGCGGCTTCGAACCGCAGGGAGCGTGGTCACGCTCCGACAATTCCAGCATTGCAAAAACCACTGGTTCTCATGCAGGGTGCGGCCATCAAGGGAGAAAGGCGACGATGCGTATATGGCTTATAGCGGCCGCGTCCAGCTTGGCTTTGCTGACGCAACCGGCGGTTTCGCAGACTTATCCATCCAAACCCATTCACATGCTGGTGCCGTATGCCCCCGGCGGCGTCACCGATATCGCCGCCCGTATTGTGGGCGCCAAGCTGACCGAAGCCTGGGGCCAGCAGGTGGTGGTCGAGAACCGCCCCGGCGGCAATGGCTTCATCGGCATGTCGGCCGGGGCCAAGGGCGCGCCCGACGGCTACACGCTGACGATGGCGACAATCGGCGACGTGTCGATCAACCCCGTGTTGTTCAAGGAAATGCCTTACAACATGGAACGCGATTTCACCTCCGTCGGTCTTGTCAGCGACATTCCTCTGGTGCTCGCGGCAAATTCCGAGACACCCTACAAGAGCGTTGCCGATGTGATCGCGGCGGCCAAGGCCCAGCCGGGCCGTATCTCGGTCGGTTCGCCAGGCAGCGGGACCATCAATCAGATCGTGATCGAATGGATCGGCCTCGAAACCGGCACCAAGTTTCAGCACATTCCTTTTAAGGGCGGTGCACCGTCTGCTGCGGCGGTGGCTGGAGGCACGATCCCGCTCGGTGTCCTGGCCAGTTCTTCGGTCGCGCCCCATGTGAAGTCGGGGAAGATCCGCGTGCTCGCGGTGACGGGTGCGAAGCCGTCCAAGTTCAATCCGCAATGGCCGACGTTGCAGTCGCAAGGCGTCAAGGAGGTCGATGCCTCGCAGTGGACGCTGCTGCTGGCCCCCAAGGGAACGCCCAAGGCGATCGTCGAAAAGATCAACACCGAACTGGTCAAGATCCTCAACATGCCCGACGTCAAAGAGCGGTTTGCGGCGGGTGGCGCGGAAACGAGTCCATCGACCCCGGCCGAGCTTGACGCCAGGATGAAGACGGCGACCGCAGCCTTTGGCAACATTGTCAAGCGGGCTAACATCAAGCCGAATTGATGAAGGTCGCGGAAAGCCACTTCATCCCGCTGCCGCGCCGGATTCGTCCGGCGTGGCATGTATGAGGTGGCTTTCGCATATAAGCGCGCCAGGTTTTAAGCACGCCAGGTTTCGTGCTCTGTTTGAGGATGTCGGCATGCCGCGCTGAAAGCGGCATGCGGGTTGAGGCTAAGGCATGCATATCCGCTCTCCGCGAGACTTCTGGTCCGGGCTGATTTTTATCGCCATCGCGGCAGGCTTCATGATCGGCGCCCGCCGTTATGGCCTGGGCGACATGCATCAGATGGGACCGGGGCTGTTTCCGACACTGGTCGGCGCGCTGCTCGTGGTGCTCGGCGCGGTGGTTGCGTTGCGCGCGTTCGTCATCGAAGGGCCGCCGGTGCCGCGTTTTTATCTGCGCCCGATCCTCATCAGCGTGGTTGCGATTGCGCTGTTCGGCGTCACCCTGCAACATTTGGGACTGATTGCCGCCATCGCCGTCGTCGTGCTGATCGGCGTGCTGGCCTCGCGCGAGAGCCGGCCGTTGGAGGTTGTGGGCCTTGTCGTTTTGCTGACGGTGTTTTCCGTCGCCGTGTTCGTGTGGATGCTCGGCTTGCCGATCCCGCTCTGGCCGGATGCATAAGCCATGCAGACCCTTGATAATCTGTTGTTCGGCCTCGAAGTCGCGCTGACGCTGCAGAACATCGCTTATTGTTTCATCGGCTGCTTGCTTGGCACGCTGGTCGGCGTGCTGCCGGGCATCGGCCCGGTGGCGACGGTCGCGATGTTGCTGCCGTTCACCTTCAATCTCGGGCCGGCGCCGGCGCTGATCATGCTCGCCGGCATCTATTACGGTGCGCAGTACGGCGGCTCGACGACGGCGATCCTGGTCAATATTCCCGGCGAGTCGTCCGCTGTGGTCACCACGCTTGACGGCCACCAGATGGCGCGCAAGGGCCGCGCCGGGCCTGCGCTCGGCATCGCCGCCATCGGCTCGTTTGTGGCAGGCTGCATTGCCACGCTGGTGGTTGCCTTCTTTGCGCCGCCGCTTGCCGAGGTCGCAATCAAGTTTGGCCCGCCCGAATATTTCTCGCTGATGGTGTTCGGATTGATCGCAGCCGTGGTGCTGGCGCGCGGCTCCGTGATCAAGGCCATCGCGATGGTGTGCGTCGGAATCCTGCTCGGGCTGGTCGGCACCGACGTCAATTCCGGCGTGATCCGTTACGCCTTCAATTTGCCTGAACTGATGGACGGTATCGGCTTTGTTGCGCTGGCGATGGCGTTCTTCGGCATCACCGACGTCGTGGCGAACCTCGAGGAGACCGACCAGGGCGATGTCTACAAGGAGCGCTTGGGCAGTGTGCTGCCAACGCTTCAAGACATCCGCACTTGCTTCTGGTCGATCATGCGCGGGACCTCGCTCGGATCGCTGCTCGGCATCCTGCCGGGGGGCGGCGCGCTGCTCGCGTCGTTTGCGGCCTACATGGTCGAAAAGAAGATCGCAAAGCCGCCGCGCAATTTCGGCGAGGGCGATATTCGCGGCGTCGCGGCGCCGGAATCGGCGAACAATGCCGGCGCGCAGACCTCGTTCATTCCGATGTTGACGCTGGGCATTCCCTCGAACCCGACGATGGCTCTGATGATCGGCGCGCTGATGATCCAAGGCATTCAGCCGGGGCCGCAAGTGATGACGGAACGGCCGGAACTGTTCTGGGGTCTGGTCGCAAGCATGTGGGTCGGCAATTTGATGCTGCTGGTGCTCAACCTGCCGCTGATCGGCGTTTGGGTGCGGTTGCTCGCGGTGCCTTATCGGCTGCTGTTCCCCGCGATCTTCGTATTCTGCTGCATCGGCGTTTACACCGTCGACAACAAGGTGTTCGACATCTACGTGCTGGCGGCGCTGACCGGCGTCGCTTATGTGCTCCTCAAGCTCGATTGCGAGCCCGCTCCGCTGATCCTCGGCTTCATCCTGGGCCCGATGATGGAGGAGCAGATGCGCCGCGCGATGATGATCAATTTCGGCGACATCACCGTCTTTGTCAGGCATCCGGTGTCGGCCCTCTTTCTCGCTGCGGCCGCGATATTGATGCTGTTGATCGCTTTGCCGTCGTTGCGCGCCAAACGGGAAGTGGCGTTGCAAGAGTAATTCGTGCGGAAACAGGGCTATCCGGGAGGAGGCCAATGAAGCGCGCGATCGCGATTGTGCTGCTGGCAGGGGCAGGGCTGATCCCGGCGTCACTGCTGGCGGTCGCGCAGAACGCAACGCCGGCCTACAAGCCCGGTCTTGCCGACCTGATGACCATGACGGTGCAGCCACGCCACATCAAGCTGGCGCTTGCCGGTCATACGAAGAACTGGGTTTATGCAAAATACGAGCTTGCGGAGCTTGGTGACGCGCTGGCTCGTGCCGCAGCCGTTTGGCCGAAATACAAGGGCCTGCCGATCGGCGGCATGGTCGACGCCATCGCCAAGGGGCCGATGGCGCAAGTGTCGGCCGCGATTGATGGCAAGGATGCGAATGGGTTCGCGGCAGCTTACGGACAACTCACCGAAGGCTGCAACGCCTGCCATCAGGCGGCCAATGTCGGGCACGTGGTCATCAAGGTGCCTGCCCGGCCGGGTGTGTCGAGCTTTCCCGATCAGGACTTCAACCCGAACCTTAAGCCGTGACGGGTTGGCGAAGCCCGCAGCCGTGCGGTTTCACCAAGACGATTTCACGAGACGATTTCACCAAGACTATCGCCTTCCGCCCGCGCCGCCGGTATATGCAGCCCGGTGGCGGAACGGATGAACCGGTCCTGCCATGCGATCTTGCCATGCGAAAGAAATCTGAGCACGCTAGGGCTCGGACGGGTGGCCGAGCGGTTTAAGGCACCGGTCTTGAAAACCGGCAGAGGGGCAACTCTCTCGTGGGTTCGAATCCCACCCCGTCCGCCACCAGCGGCTGGCGACAGACATCCTCGGTTCGTTTAGATCGGCGAGGGCCCATTGCAGTTGACGGTCGGAAGCGGAAGCCGTCATGGCGCTCACCCCGCTAAATTCAATAGCGTTCAGATACTCAGGGCCCTGGCCGCGAACCTGGTGGTATTGACGCACGCCCATGCGGTCGAGCTGAAATATTCACCGGATGGAACGGTCCTTCCGGGGTGGAGTTCTCAGGCCGGCCCCATCGGAGTCGATCTGTTTTTCATCATTTCGGGTTTCGTCATCATCCAAGCAGCCTCGCGCGAGACGTGGCGGACATTCCTGTATGCGCGTATCACACGCATCTATCCGATTTACTGGATCGTCTCATCGCTCGTCCTCGTCGCGTGGCTGTGGCGGCCGGACATGGTCAATTCTTCGGTCACGGGCGAAATTTCGATTTGGAAATCGTACCTGCTCGTGCCTCAGGACACGGGGCCGCTGTTGGCTGTGGGCTGGACCCTGACTTACGAAATGTATTTCTACCTGGTGGTGGCAGCGATGCTGGTCGCCGGGGTTCGTCCGGCTGTCGTCCTCGCCGCATGGGCGGCCGCGCTGATCGCAATGTGGCCGTTCGTGGCACCGGCCAACGCGGCCCTCGTGGTCCTCACCGATCCCATCACGTTGTTTTTTATCTTCGGTGCGCTGCTCGGCCTGTCTATTCAGGCGCGACGGACGCCACGCAAACGCAAGCCTTCAAGAATCGGGAGATTCTTCGTGCTGCTGGGGGATGCGTCCTATTCGACCTATCTCGTCCATGTCCTGGTGATCTCGGCCATTTGGCGCGTCGCCCAGGTGCTGCCGTGGCAACCGTCCGCCGTTGTGCTGGCCGGGATAGGCTTCCTGGCATCCAATGCTGCCGGGGTTGCGAGCTACTACGTTCTTGAAAGGCCGATACTGCGCTGGGCGCGGGCTTTCGGGGGCCGTGAGGCACACGGGACCGTCGGTACACGCACCTCGGAATCCTGACCCGGAAGCGGGGCGACGGATGTCGCCAGATCATAACCGATCGTTTACCATACCAAGGTTGGCCTCACTTCAGCCTCTTTCCAGCCTCGGTATTGTTAAGGGTTGGATGGCATTTGAGGAAAATGGGCGGCCGGAAGTCCCGGGCGCGGCAATGTCGGGGACCCAATGGGGTGGAGCGGCGGCTTGGGGGCGGGATTTAGCGCGGTCGCACGGCTTGGTGCTGTCGTCGGCTGCTGCTTGGCTCTCGCCCAATGTGGGCAGGTTTCGAGTCGGCTCGATCCCAAATATGGCGTGAGCGCCAGTCCGCGCGTCGTCGAGTTCGGCCAGCCGGTGCCCAAGGGCGGCGGCACCTACCGTGTCGGCAAGCCTTATACCGTGGGCGGGCGCACCTACAGCCCCGAAGAAAACAACCGCTATACCGCTGAAGGGACCGCGTCCTGGTACGGCCGTGACTTCCACGGCCGGCTGACAGCCAACGGCGAAGTGTACGACATGGATGCGATCTCGGCCGCGCACCCGACGCTGCCGATCCCGAGTTATGCGCGCGTCACCAACCTCAGCAACAAGCGCTCCATCATCGTGCGCGTGAATGATCGCGGGCCTTATCATGCCAATCGCCTGATCGACGTCTCGGCGCGCACCGCTAAGCTCCTGGGGTTCTACGACACCGGAACGGCGCGGGTGCGGGTCGATTATGTCGGACGGGCCGCGCTGGAGGGCTCCGACGACACCAAGCTCGAGGCCACCCTGCGTCGCGGCGCGCCGGCTCCGGGGATGCCGGAGGTAAAGGTGGCTTCGTCGTCCCGCCACTATGTGCCGCAATCGTACGATCAGGCTTCGGCAGTTCAACGGACGGTGCCGATCCCGGCTGGCCGGCCGTACGAGCTCGGCCACGACGATGCACCGACCGTGACCGCCAAACGCATGCCACAGAATGAGGTCGCGTCGGCGCCGCTGCGGGCCCCGGCGGGTGCGGCGAACAGCTTCGCGTCTCGGTTTGCCCCCGCCGAGAAAATGCCCGCGGTATCCGGGCGCGTTGAGTCGGTGTCGGCTTTTGCCGATTCCGCATCCTCGGGCGGCATGATGAACGGACGTGGGCTCTATTAGCGCGCCGGGCACCATTTGAAAGCAGCTCTGGGCTTGCTAAACACCTTCTGATGGCGCGCCGGAACGGCGCGCAAGGAAGGCAGCATGCGACGGTTCCATTTCACGTCGTTGACGGCGCTCGTATTTTTCCTGGGCTCGATCGCGCTTGCGATGGCGGCGGCCCCACAGACCGCGGCCCCCCATGCTTTGCTGATCGAGGCCGAAACCGGTTCGGTGCTGTTCGAGAAAGGCGCCGACGATCTGGTGGCGCCGGCAAGCCTTGCCAAGCTGATGACGATCGATGTGGTGTTCGATCAGCTCAAGACCGGCAAGATCAAGCTCGACGACGAATACGTCATCAGCGAGAACGCCTGGCGCAAGGGCGGGGCGATGTCGCACAGCTCCACCATGTACGCCATTCTGCATAGCCGGGTGAAGGTTGAGGACCTGATCAAGGGCGTCCTCATTCAATCGGCCAACGACGGCTGCATTGCGCTGGCCGAGGGCATCGCCGGCAGCGACACAGCCTTCGTGCAGATGATGAACGACCGGGCGCGCGAACTGGGCCTCGTCAAATCGACTTTCACCAATGTGGATGGCCTGCCCGATCCCAAGATGCGGGTGACGGCCCGCGAGCTCGGTCAGATCGCGCGGCATATCATCCTGACCTACCCCGAATATTACAAATGGTTCGGCGAGCGGGAG
>JAFKKQ010000083.1 GCA_017304505.1 Hyphomicrobiales bacterium
ATTTCCAGCTCGGCCTTGAGGTTGACTTGATAATCGTTGAGTGAGCGCATCCGATCCTTCACCTCCTGGCGCTTCTGGCTCATCATGATGATCGGGGCCTGGACCGCGGCGAGACACGACAGCACCAGGTTGAGGAGGATGAACGGATAGGGGTCGAAAGCCTCCCGCGTCGAAGACACGGCGATATTGAACGCCATCCAGATCATTAGGAACACGCCGAACGAAACCAGGAAGGTCCAGGAGCCGCCGAAGCGCGCCAGGGTGTCTGACATTCGTTGACCGAGCGTCCGATGCTCCAGAAAGTCCTCCTCACTATTTTCCGCGATGGTCCCGTGGTTGGCGATGCTTTCGGCCACCTGCCGGTCGAGCTCGCTGAATTCGCCGTGCTCGTCCCGCAGGATCTCCTCGATGTAGAGGTTGCGATAGCGGTTGACCTCCCGGCGGTCGATCAGGGCGCCGTCTGGCAGGCCGGGATGATCCACGCGAAGACGTTCGGCCAGCGACGGCCGTAACGTGTCCAGCCGGACGAGCGATTTTAGCGCGCGCTCCCGGCCGGTGATGGCGCAAGGCAGCCGCTTTGTCGACTCGGACTTGATGTGTTCAGGCTTGGTGTGTTCGGACTTGCGGGCGGGAGAGGCGAGGGGCTCGTTGTTGATGTCGTCCATCGTTGCCTCCTTCGGTGCTCTGATTTGCGCCCCCGGATCGGCGCGGGACGTTTGGCCCGGCCGCAACGGGTGGCCGGACGCAAAAGCTCCGCAAGTTCAGGTCGGTACTGCCATGCATCTTGCCAAGGGCGGCCAGCGCGCCGTTCTTGCCAATCCCCGCGTCGGGCTTTAGCAATTCGCGCGATATTTCCAATTCTCAGCCGTGGCGCTGTGTCACCACGGCATCGCCGCTCGTAACGAGGTTTTGTTCATGGCCACCCACAAGCTCCTTCTTCTCCCTGGTGACGGCATCGGCCCCGAAGTCATGGCCGAGGTGAAAAAGCTGATCGCCTGGATGAATACCCACGGCATGGGCACGTTCGAGCACGAGGAGGGGCTGGTCGGCGGAAGCTGCTACGACGCGCACAAGGTTTCCATCACCGAGGAGACGATGGCGAAGGCGCATGCCGCCGACGCCGTGATCTTCGGTTCGGTCGGTGGCCCGAAATGGGATGCGGTGCCCTATGACGTGCGGCCCGAAGCGGGCTTGCTGCGGCTGCGCAAGGACCTTCAGCTTTACGCCAACCTGCGTCCGGCGGTGACCTATCCGGCGCTGGCCGAGGCGTCTTCGCTGAAGCGCGAACTGGTCGAGGGCCTCGACATCCTCATCCTGCGCGAACTCACCGGGGGTGTCTATTTCGGCGAACCCAAGACCATTACCGATCTCGGCAACGGCCAGAAGCGCGCGGTCGACACGCAGGTGTACGACACCTACGAGATCGAACGCATCGGCCGTGTCGCCTTCGAGCTGGCGCGCCAGCGCCGCAACAAGGTGACGTCGATGGAAAAGCGCAACGTCATGAAGACCGGCGTTCTGTGGAACGAGGTCATCACGGCGGTGCACCAGCGCGAATTCAAGGACGTGCTGCTCGAGCACCAGCTCGCCGATTCCGGCGGCATGCAGCTCGTGCGCAATCCCAAGCAGTTCGACGTGGTCGTCACCGACAACCTGTTCGGTGACATGCTGTCTGACATCGCCGCGATGCTGACCGGCTCGCTCGGCATGCTGGCGTCGGCCTCGCTCGGCGACGTCGATCCCAAGACCCGCAAGCGCAAGGCGCTCTACGAGCCGGTGCACGGCTCCGCGCCGGATATTGCCGGCAAGGGCCTTGCCAACCCGATCGCGATGATCGCGTCGTTCGGCATGGGGTTGCGCTATTCGTTCAACATGGGGCGCGAGGCCGATCTGATCGACCAGGCGATTGCCGCCACGCTCGCCAAGGGGTTGCGGACGGCCGACATCAAGTCGGACGGCTGCAAGCTCGTCGGCACGACGGAAATGGGCGACGCCGTGATTGCGGAGATGGCGCGGCTCGCGGGCTAAGCCGCGAAGCCGCCGCTATCCGGCAGACCCTTCAGGCAGACCCCTTCAGGACCGGCTTGGCTAGTATTGGAAGCCGAGCCAGGGGTTGTTCTTGCCCGGCAGGAAGAACGGATCGGGGATCGGCCCGGGCGGATTGGTGATCTCGTTCGGCCCCAGCATGCCCGACGCGCTGTGTGTGGGCAGCGCCATATAATTCCGGCTGATGTCGCCCGGCATCACCTCGGTGCCGCCGTCGAGATAGGAGCGCTTCTGCACGATGATCCGGGTGCGGGTGCGGCCGTTCTCGTCGCGGCTGGTGAACACCGTCGATCCGGCGCTGGAGGTGACCGCGCGCTGCTTGCGGGGTGCGGCGTCGGCGACGGTAACCGCGGATACAGCGAACGCGGCAGCAATGGCGATGGCCATCAGGCGCATGGTCGTCCTCGTTTCGATCCCGCGCGGCGGGGCGCAGCCCGAGCCTGCATGCGAATGCTGCAAGCCCGAGGCGTTACGGCTTTATAGTCTGCTTTCGCGCCGCGCGACAAGGGAACGCCGGATGGGCCCGCCTCGTTCCCGCATCGCGGTTCGGATGACCGGCAGCGGGATAACGCATTCCGGCGCGCGATGGATTTTTACGCTAAAAGTCATATATCCGCGCAAGCGGTCGGCGTTGAATTGGGCGGTATTCTCCCCTAGAAGCGGCGCGCGGCGGGTCCTTTTGGAGCCGTTGGATCGGCTTTCGGAGATTGGAGTCGTTGGATCGGCTTTCGGAGATTGGAGCCGTTGGATCGGCTTTCGGAGATTGGAGCCGTTGGATCGGCTTTCGGAGAAATGTGATGGGTTTCAAGGTCGCGGTTGTGGGCGCCACCGGCAACGTGGGCCGCGAGATGCTCAACATCCTGGATGAGCGGCGTTTCCCTGCCGATGAGGTGATCGCGGTCGCTTCGCGCAAAAGCCAGGGCGTGGAGGTCTCGTTCGGCGACAAGATCCTGAAATGCAAGGCGCTGGAGCACACCGACTTTTCCGACGTCGATATCTGCCTGATGTCGGCCGGCGGCGCGGTGTCGAAGGAGTGGTCGCCCAGGATCGGCGCGCAGGGCGCGGTGGTGATCGACAATTCCTCGACGTGGCGCATGGACCCGGACGTGCCGCTGATCGTGCCGGAGGTGAATGCGGACGCCATCGCCGGCTTCGGCAAGAAGAACATCATCGCCAATCCGAATTGCTCGACGGCGCAGCTCGTGGTCGCGCTCAAGCCGTTGCACGACAAGGCCAGGATCAAGCGGGTGGTGGTATCGACCTACCAATCGGTGTCCGGCGCCGGCAAGGACGGCATGGACGAACTCGACCGCCAGACCAAGGCGATCTATTCGCTGCAGGACATCGAAACCAAGAAGTTTCCGAAGCGCATCGCCTTCAACGTCATCCCGCACATCGACGTGTTTATGGACGACGGCTACACCAAAGAAGAATGGAAGATGGTGGTCGAGACCAAGAAAATCCTCGACCCCAAGATCAAGCTGACGGCGACCTGCGTGCGCGTGCCGGTGTTCATCAGCCACTCCGAGGCAGTGAACATCGAATTCGAGAATCCGATCAGCGCCGACGAGGCGCGTGAGATTCTTCGCAACGCGCCCGGCTGCATCGTCATCGACAAGCGCGAGCCCGGCGGCTACGTCACGCCGCACGAAGCGGCGGGCGAGGACGCGACCTACATCAGCCGCATCCGCGAGGATGCGACGGTCGAGAATGGCCTTGTGCTGTGGTGCGTCTCCGACAACCTGCGCAAGGGCGCGGCGCTCAACGCCGTGCAGATCGCCGAGGCGCTGATCAACCGCAAGCTGATCCAGGCCAAGCGCAAGGCGGCGTGAGGTCTTAACGCGCGGCGGGGATGTAACCCTGTAACGCCACCGCTGTGATTGTATAACGCCGGCTCCGGCGTCTATATCTGCCTTGTCACGAAACGAGGCGGCGATGGGCGCGAGCTGCTGCGGACACGATCATCATCACCACGCCGATTCGACGCAAATGGACGCGCGCTATCGCCGCGTGCTCTGGGCGGTGCTGGCGCTCAACGCGGCGATGTTCGCCGTGGAGATCGGCGCGGGTGTCGCGGCCGGGTCGGCATCACTGCAAGCCGATGCGCTCGATTTCCTCGGCGATGCCGCCAACTACGGCATCAGCCTGTTCGTCATCGGCATGGCGTTGCGCATGCGGGCGTTTGCGGCGCTCGGCAAGGGCATCAGCATGGGGCTGTTCGGCCTCTGGGTGATCGGCACCGTGGTCTGGCATGTGATCCACGGCACGCTGCCGAACGCCGTCGCGATGGGCGCGGTTGGCTTTGCCGCGCTTGCGGTCAACGCCGCGTCGTTCGCGCTGTTGTGGGCCTATCGCGGCGGCGACGCCAACATGCGTTCGGCCTGGATCTGCACGCGCAACGACGTCGTCGGCAACCTTGCGGTGCTTGCCGCGGCGGCCGGTGTGTTCGGCACCGGAACCGGCTGGCCGGACGTGCTCGTCGCGACCATCATGGCGGGTCTGGCGCTGCAGGGCGCCTGGACCGTCATTCGCCAATCGCTCGGCGAGCTTCGCCAGCCTGCGCCCGTTCCCGCGGAATAGAATTACCGGCCAGTGCCAACCGGATGGAATTCTCCGCTGGCACGGTCCAGCACGGACAGCGCCCCGGTGGCCACGCCGAAATAGGCGCCGTGCAGTGTCAGCGCGCCGGATTCCACCTGCCGCCGGATCAGCGGAAACGTCATCAGGTTGTCGAGGCTGAAAAGGATCGACGCCTGCTCCAGCCGCGCGCGGTATTCTTCCTTCGTTATATTGTCGCGCGGGCCGATCCGGGCGGCTGCCGGCGCGATCAGCGTCATCCAGTGGCCGATGAAGTCGCCCGGCGTGATCGGGTCGGCGTGTTCGGCAAAGGCTTTGACGCCGCCGCATTGGGCGTGGCCCAGCACCACGATGTGCTTGACGTTGAGAACGCCGGCGCCGAACTCCAGCGCGGCCGAGACGCCGTGATACTGGCCATCCGGCTGGTGCGGCGGCACCAGGTTGCCGACGTTGCGGATGACGAGAAGCTCGCCGGGCCCTGCGTCGAAGATCACCTCCGGCGACACCCGCGAATCGCAGCAGCCGATCACCATGATTTCGGGATGTTGGCCGCGCTCGGCCAGTTCGCGATAGCGGTGCTGCTCGGCCGGCAGCCGGCCGGCGGCAAACGCGCCGTAACCGTCGATCAAACGTTGTGGAAAGCTCACGGGATATTCACTCCAAACGCGTACTGTCCTCCCACAGGCGGCGCGGCGTGTCACGCCCAGATTGCCATCGGCAGGCCGTGGGCGTCGTATTGCGGTGGATCGGGGAACGGCCGTGCGGTTCCGTCATGGATGCGCCGTGCAATCGCGGCGCAGGCCAGCGCGTCGAGCAGATCGTCGGGCCCCGCGCGGATGCCAGCGTCTCGGGGCGGCTTTGCGTCGACGGCATGGCCTGGCAGTCCGGCAGCGATCAGCAGCCGCCTCCGCAGGGCGAGGCCGGGTTCGTAAGGGCGGCCCTTGACCTTCTTCGGTTCGTCGAGAGGCCGCTCGCCGTTGAGTCTCCAGAACGCCACCTCGGGATGCACCTCGAACACGCGCTGGGCCACGAGCGGGGTGGTGCGCAGGCACTCGTCCACCTCACGGATTTTTGCTGCGATATTGAAGAGCTGTTTCGACACCTTGCGCGGCGGGTCGGACGTTTCCTGGGCGATGCGGCAGGCGTCGCGGTAGTCTGCAGCATAGACCGCGGCGCGCGACGGCACCGAGAACACCGACGACTGCCGGCCGCCGAGCAGCGGCCGAACGGCATTCTCCGCGGCGCGGCCGCCCGGCCCCGTCCGTTCGGGCAGGCCGATCGGCATATCGACGGCGACAATGGCGGGATGCTCCGCCGCCATGAGCACATCGGCAAGGTGCGGCACGATCCGGAGCCGCACATCGTGGCCGCTTGCGCGGACGAAGGCTGCAATCCATCCGCCGGTGCAGCCGTCGACGCCGGCAAGCCAACTCTCTCCGTTGCGGTTCTCTTGGTGGATCGCGTGCATTGTCGTACACGCTTGGCATAGCGCGCGCCCGGCCGCTACCGTGCCATTGTTGGAGATTGCCGCATGATCTTCCGTCCCCGCCGCAGCGTGCTCTACATGCCGGGCTCCAATACCCGCGCCATCGACAAGGCCCGCACTCTGCCGGTCGACGGCATCATCATCGACCTCGAGGACGCGGTGGCGCCCGATGCCAAGGAGCAGGCGCGGCTGCAGGTTGCGGAGGCGGTGAAGGCAGGCGGTTTCGGCGCGCGAGAGGTGTTCATCCGGGTCAACGGCATCGATACGCCCTGGCACGCGGATGACTTGGCTGCGGCGTCGCAAGCCGGACCGGACGCGATCCTGGTGCCGAAGATTTCAACGGTCGAGCAGCTTGAGCGTGTCGGTCAGCGTCTGCTCGATATGAAGGCCGACCTCAAGACGCGCGTCTGGGCGATGATCGAGACGCCGGGGGCGATCTTCAACGTCCAGGCGCTGGCGGCTGAGGCACACGATTCCGAGACGCGGCTTGCGGGCTTCGTGCTCGGCACCAACGATCTCGCCAAGGAGACGAGAGCACGGCAGGTGCCCGGCCGCGCGCCGATGGTGTCCTGGCTTGCGACCTGCGTGCTCGCTGCGCATGCCCACGGCATCGACGTGCTTGATGGCGTCTACAACGATCTAAGCAATGCCGTGGGGTTCGAGCGCGAGTGCATCCAGGCGCGCGACATGGGCTTTGACGGCAAGACGCTGGTCCATCCGAATCAGATCGCGCCCTGCAACGCCGTGTTCTCGCCAAGTCCGGGCGAGGTTGCGGAGGCAAAGGCGATGATCGCCGCATTCGACCAGCCGGAGAACAAGGGCAAGGGCGTGGTGCAGATCGGCGGCCGCATGGTCGAGCGCATGCATGCCGACATGGCGCGTCGCACGGTGGCGATCGCGGATGCCATCGAGGCGAATGGCGGAGGCTGACCGTCAGGTCGCGTCAGCGCCGGCCGAACAGCCTGTTCACCAGCCAATTGTCGATGCCATCGCCGGCGCGCGCCGGCTGCATCGGGACATCGGCTTGGGGCCTGGGCACATCAGCCTGGGGCTGCGGCACGTCGCCTGGGGGCCTCGGTGCGGGTACCGATCCGAACGGCGCGCTGAAGGCCGGGAACAGACTTGCCGTCAGCGGCGCGTTCGAGGTGCCCGGCAGGCCGACGACAGGCACGCCCTTGTGGGCCGCCTTCATCACCCGGCTCCAGATTTCCACCGGCAGCCCGCCGCCCGTGGTCTTTCGCGTCGGCGAATTGTCGTCGTTGCCGAGCCACACGCCGGTGACGAGATGGCCGGTGTAGCCGACGAACCAGGCATCGCGGAAATCCTGCGACGTGCCGGTCTTGCCGGCGGCCGGCCAGCCCGGCAGATCGGCCTTGTGCCCGGTGCTGATCGTCAGCGTTTCACGCATCATCGAATTCATCATGCCGATAGCACGCGCATCGACGAGGCGCCCGAGATTCTCCGGCGCGCGCTGGTAGATCAGCCGGCCGCTGG
>JAFKKQ010000084.1:0-7600 GCA_017304505.1 Hyphomicrobiales bacterium
CGGCTTCCGCGTCGAGACCTTTCCACGCGCAATAGCGCGCCCACAGATCGGCCGGTGATGGGAAATGGTCGAGGGCGAGGCTCGTCTCAATGGTGGCGCTCTGCCCCGTACGGTCGTGGAACACGAAACCGTCGCCGTTTGAGGAGAACACGAAGGGAATGTCGAGGGCGGCGGCGTAGTCTAGCCCCTGCTGCATCCCGTCACCCACGCTGTGGGAATTGTCTTTGGCTTCGATCAGAGCCAGCGGAATATTCGGCTTGAAATAGAGAATGTAGTCGGCCCGTTTGGCCTGCCCCCGCGTCACCAGCTTGCCGCGCACGATAATGCGCCCCTTGGTGAAGCTGACCTCTTCGCGGATTTGCAGCATCTCGTCCCATCCGGCTTGGCGCAGGGCGGGCGTGATGAACTTGGTGCAGATGTCGCGTTCGCTGAGTGCGCGCTTGTCCATCCCTTTGCGCGAATCCTTGATTGCCACAATCAGGGCGAACTATAGCCACGAATTAGCCAGACGCGCATCTCCAAGGAGAGGGGCACGCCTCATCCCGCAGGGCAAAAAAATGGTGCCACCGTCATTTGTCTGCTTTGTCAAAAAGGCGGGAAATGCGCTGCTTTATATCGGCGGGAGATAGCGATTTGAGAGCATGCGGCGCGTAACGGGGCGGGGTGGCTGCACCATGCCGCCCGTATCCATTCTAATGTTCGCCAACGCTGAGCCGCTGGCTGGAACCGTGCGACGAGAATAAGCTCCGGTCGGTCTGGAACGAACGCGGTGAGGCAATGCTGCGTCAGTCATCCTGTCCAGCAAGCACCGAACAGGAAGGTGGCCAGCAAGGTGGCTACATCATAAATTGCTCTTTGGCTTAAAATTATCCAATGATTTCAGAATTTTATGATGTCTTTGGCGGAGAGGGAGGGATTCGAACCCCCGATACGGTTGCCCGTATGCCGCATTTCGAGTGCGGTGCATTCAACCACTCTGCCACCTCTCCGGATCGTGACGCACAGCGCAGAACGGCGCGGCCTGTCTACCGAAAGGACGGCTGGTAAACAAGAGTGCGACGCCGGTCCCGTGCCGGCGCAAGCGGACACCGCATCCCGCCCGGCGGGTCTCCCCGGGGGCCCGAGGAGACTTGAGCCAAAAAACTCGCCCCAAGACGTTCTACTGTCCAAGACGTTCTACTGCGTCCCCGCGATGCCGGCCGCCCGCACCACCTTGCCCCAGCGGTCGATCTCCGACTTCACGAAGGTCTGCATATCGGCGACCGACGGCGTATCCATCGGCACAAGGCTGAATTTCTTGATCTGCTCGCGCATGGCCGGCGCCGCAAGCACCTCTTTGAGGGCCTTATGTAGGCGCTCCACGATCGGCTTCGGCGTCTTGGCCGGGCCCGCCACCATGAACCATGCCGCGGCGTCGTAGCCCGGCACACCGGCCTCATCGATGGTCGGAATGTTCGGCAGCGCGGCGAGCCGCTTCTTCGGCGTCACGCCCAGCGCGCGGACCTTGCCCGCCGCGATCATGCCGGCCACCGGCGGCACGTCGACGAACATGAGCTGGATATGTCCGGCCAGCACATCGTTCAGCGCCGGCAGGCTGCCTTTGTACGGCACGTGCGTCATCTTGATGCCGGCCATGCTGTCGAACAGTTCGGCGAACAAGTGGTGCGGCGCACCGGGCCCGCCGGAGCCGAACGTCAGCTTGCCCGGATTGGCCTTGGCGTAGGCGATCAACTCCTTCACCGACTTCACCGGCAGGTCGTTGTTGACCACCAGCACGAACGGGCTCAGCGCCACCATGGCGAGCGGCACCAGATCGGTGGCGGGGTTATACGGCAGCGCCTTGTGCACGGTGACGTTGATCGCCATCGGCGTCGACGTCGCCATCAGCATGGTGTAGCCGTCCGGCTCCGATTTGGCGACGAAGTTGGACCCGATCACGGTCCCCGCGCCGGGCTTGTTCTCGACGACGACCGGCTTGCCGATCTTGTCCTCGAGCCCTTTGCCGATCAGGCGCGCCATGATCTCGGTCGTGCCGCCGCTGGTGAACGGCACCACGATCGTGAGCGGATGCGTCGGAAAGTCTTGCGCCTGCGCCGCGCCGACCTGTCCTGCCCCAACCCACCCGACCAATGCGGCGCCGATCAGCGCACCGCGTCCTATGAATGTCATCCTCGTCTCCCGCGTTTTCCTCTTATGCCCCTCTCAGCCTCCGCCCCTCGAAACCCCGGCAAGTCTCCTGTGGCAAGTCTCTGGTACCCGGTTTCACGGGCCCGGCGTCACAGCGTCTTTACCCGGTCCTGCTTCGGTGTGGCGCGGCCTTGGCTTGCCCATCAACCTAACCGACAGAGGCCCGGCCCGTCAGCACTCCGGAACAGACTCCGGCCAGCCATGAGGCCGCAGCGGCGTCCGCCCCTGAATTGTTGACAGTTTTGCGCCCGGCCGCCATAAGCTTGGCGGTGGCGCGGGCCGGATTGGGTCCGCGCACTTTGTTACGGCATCAAGTGCCTGTAACCACATCACAATCCGACTGGAAAAAGCCGGCCCGGATAGTCCGAGCGCCGGGGTTGAACGCGGGAAAAACGATGTTCGCAGTCATTAAGGCCGGTGGCAAGCAATACCGGGTTGTCGAGGACCAGGTCCTCAAGGTCGAAGGCGTCGAAGGCGAGCCGGGCGAGATCGTCCAGATCGGCGACGTCATTATGTTGGGCGGCGACACCCCTCAATTGGGCACACCGACGATTTCGGGCGCGAGCGTCGCCGTCGAGATCGTTGGGCATGGCCGAGGGCCGAAGGTCATCGCCTTCAAAAAGCGCCGCCGCAAGAATTCGCGGCGCAAGCGCGGACATCGGCAGGATTTCGTGCTGATCCGCATTTCGGAAATCCTGACGGCGGGCGCCAAGCCGACCAAGGGCCCGAAGCCGAAAGCCGCGAAGCCGAAGGCCGAGCCTGCCGCCGAACAGGACGGAGCCGCCTAGCCCCACGAAGGGTCCGGCGAGCAACACGGACGGCGGCACGGCCCACGGCGCACTTTTGTTGCGCCGGCTGGCTGGAGATCGCAACCGTCCATCAATATTTGTGGGATGATTCCGTTACGGAATCAGGGTAAAAGACCAGCGAGTTTAGGAACAGCGTCATGGCTCACAAAAAAGCAGGCGGATCTTCGCGCAACGGCCGCGACTCGGCAGCGCAACGGCTTGGCGTCAAGTCGTTCGGCGGGCAGAGCGTGATTCCGGGCAATATTCTTGCGCGCCAGCGCGGCACCAAGTGGCATCCCGGCCAAAACGTCGGCATCGGCAAAGATCATACCCTGTTCGCCCTGACCGCAGGCCGCGTGCAGTTCAACACCAAAGCCAAAGGCCGCGTGTTCGTATCCGTCCTTCCGATGACGGAGGCAGCGGCCGAATAAACGGTGGAACCATAGTGGGATCCGCCGGCATCAGTCCAAACCGGCGGGGCGCAATGGGCTCTTAAAGGGGGAGACGGGTGCCGTCTCCCCCTTCAACTTTTTTAAGCAGCCCAGAGGAGCACCCATCATGACCTTGCAGCAAATACCTTCGGAGTCTTGTCGCGAAAGAAGCACGCCGGTCCTCAAGACCGAGCGGCTGGTTCTGCGCGCGCCGCGCCTTGGGGACGTTAAAACCATCGCAATGCTGGCCAACGACCGCCGCATCGCGGAGAACACGGCGCGCATTCCCCATCCGTATCGCCTGACCGATGCCGAGGACTTCGTCGCCACGGCCAACTTCGGCAACGAAGCCATTTTCGCGATCGCGCTGCGCAATGGCACCAGGAAAGACGGCACCACAAAGGACGAAGTGATTGGCGCCTGCGGCTTCACGCAGATCGACCGCCACCCGCCCGAGGTCGGCTACTGGCTCGGCACCGACCATTGGGGCCGGGGCTATGCCACCGAGGCTGTGCGCGCGATGATCGACCACATCTTTAGCGACTTGGATTGCGAAGCTGTCCAGGCGGCGGCGCGCGTCACCAACCCGGCGTCGCGCCGGGTGCTGGAGAAGTGCGGCTTCCAGTGGACCGGAGCCGGCTTGCTTCGTATTCGCGCCATCTCAAGCTCCGCTCCGATCGACCGCTTCCGGCTTGACCGCGGACTCTGGGCCTCGCTCAAGAGCTGGGGCCAGATGCAGCACGCGGTGGCTTGATCGTCGCATCACCCCCTGTCTAGGAGGACCGGGGGTGACCTGCGTTCTCGCCAGGCGTCGCTTCCATCGGGCATCGGCGCGGTGCACACCCGCGACCGATTGACAGAGCGCTGTTCGGGCCGTTCAGTCGCCCCATCGCCGGTTCGGCGACAGGGGCAGCAGGACAACGGACATGACTTTACGCAGACTGGCGATGATCGGGGCAGGCGGAATCGCGGATGTCGTGGCAACGACGCTCGCCAAGGAATTGCGCACGCCATTGCAGCACGTGTCGATCCTCATCCCGGCTCGATTCGCCGACCAGGCACAGGCATTGCTGGACCGCGCCGGCGGCAAGCTTGCGGCTTCGCGGACCGTGCACACCGATCTCGCCGGCCTGCTCGCCGACCAGCCGGATGTCGTGGCGGAATGCGCCTCTCACGTCGCGGTGCGCGAGTACGGCCCGGCCATTCTGGCAACCGGCTGCGATCTCGTCGTGATTTCCATCGGCTCGCTATCCGACGATGGCCTTCGCATGCGTCTCGAACAGGCCGCGGCAAAGGGCGGCGGCCGCGTCGTGCTGCCGGCCGGTGCCATTGGCGGCATCGACGCGCTGGCGGCGGCGCGACTCTCCGGCGTGGAATCCGTTGTCTACACCGGACGCAAACCGCCGAAGGCATGGCGCGGTACGCCCGCTGAAACACTGCTCGATCTCGATGCGCTGAAAGAACCGGCCGTGTTCTTTGAAGGTCACGCACGCAAGGCAGCGCAGGATTATCCGTTCAACGCCAACGTCGCCGCGACACTGGCGCTTGCCGGCATCGGCTTCGAGAAAACGCAAGTGCGTCTGATCGCAGACCCCGGCGTCACCCGCAACGTTCACGAATTTGCCGTGCGCTCCGCCTGCGGCGACTTCACCATGAAGCTCGAAGGCCGCCCTTCGGCCGCCAATCCGAAGACCTCGCTGATGGCGGGCTACAGCATGGCGCGCGAACTGCTCAACCGCGCCGGCATCGTTGTGATCTAGCGGCACAGACGGTTCGCCGCTTTCGCGCGTGTCTTCAGCGAGAGCACGAAAGGTTCCATCCGTTTTTCGCGATGACGGACGCGGCAAAAACATCGGTGCACTGTTGACTTCGCGCGCGTGTGGAGGGAGCATCATCTCGTGGTACGCGGGTCGCCGAGGCGACCGCATCACTCGGAAAAACCGGATGACGGAGGCAACCATGACTCCACCGGGCCAGAACCGCCGCTGAGCGTCACCGCTGACGTTTGGGCGATGATGTAGCGGCAAATCCACGAACGGCACACCGGGAGCTGGCTTAGCGGGCCGCATCAGCAAGGCAGGGCCCCTTGCCGCTCCCGGACGTGTTTTGCCAACCATCCCATCTATGCACGCCACCAACCTGGAGCCGTTTCAGGCCGTGCCGTCATGCTGCCCGCGCCCGCACCCATGCGCAGGATGACTGGCGAAGTCCGCCGTTTTGCGGAATCATGCTCCCTAATAAGACAATCGTGGTGATTTATTCCCCGATTCCATCAATAGGGAGAACGGTATGGCATACGAGCTCAAACAATTCATCGCCGAGTGTCGCGAGATCCTTGGCCGCGACCCCGGGCACGCCGGCCGCGAACAGGTGCGCGCCAATCTCGAACGGCTGCTCAACAACAAGGATTTCGTTGAGGAATATTGCAGCGACGACGCCGAGCGCGGCCTGAGGGTGCTTTACGAAGACCCCGAGCTGAAGTTCCAGGTGCTCGCCCACATCAACGACAAGGCGCGCGTGTCGCCGCCGCACGATCACGGCGAGTCGTGGGCGATCTACGGCCAGGCCAAGCTGTGGACCGACATGATCGAATGGAAGCGCGAGGACGACGGCTCCAATCCGGACTTCGCCAAGCTGGCGGCGGACAAGAAATATCGTCTGAACCCGGGCCAAGCCGGCATCTATCAGGACGGTGCGATCCACTCGATCGACTATCCCGACAAATCGCGCTTCGTGCGCGTCACCGGCACCAACCTCGACAACATCGCGCGCATGAGCGTCGATCTCAAAACCGGCGCTATCCGACGCATGACGCCGCAGCAGGCGTCGTAAGCGACGACCTTTTCCTCAATGGTGCTATGCCCGGCTTCATGCCGGGCATATTCATTGTGCACCAAAGCTGAGCGCAATGAGCGCGGCGGCAAACCGCCGCCGCGGTTTGAACGGATTTCGAGCTCACGACGCAGAACCACATCATGTCCGGCACAGCAACACCCCGTCCCGTCCGCCCGCCCGATCTCAAAGCTATGCTGCTCGATGGCGGGGAACTGGCATTGATCGATCTGCGCGAGGAGTTGATCTTTTCGCGCAATCATCTGCTATGGGCTCGCTCGGTGCCGCTCAGCCGTCTGGAGCTTCGCTTCGCGCAGTTGGTTCCGCGGCGCGACACCCGCATCGTCCTGTGCGACGACAACGACGGGCTGGTCGAGCGCGCGACGCGCATCCTTGCCGATGCTGGCTACACCGATCTGTCGTTTCTCGAAGGCGGCGTGTCGGGCTGGCAAAAAGCCGGCTTTGAATTGTTCTCCGGCGTCAATGTGCCGAGCAAGGCATTCGGCGAGCACATCGAGCACGCCGAGGCGACGCCCAGCATCCCGCCGGAGGAACTGAACCGGCTGATCCGAAGTGGCACCGACATGGTGGTGGTCGACAGCCGGCCGTTTGACGAATTCCAGCGCATGTCGATCCCGACCGCCACCAACGTGCCGGGCGCGGAATTGGTGCTGCGCATCCGCGATATCGCGCCCTCCCCCGATACGCTGGTGGTGGTCAATTGCGCCGGCCGCACGCGGAGCATCATTGGCGCACAGTCGCTGATCAACGCCGGCCTGCCGAACAAGGTGGTGGCGCTGCGCAACGGCACGATGGGCTATGCGCTTGCGGGCTTCGCGCCGGACAAGGATAAAACGAAACGCTACGGCGCGCCGTCGGATGATGGACTGGCCTGGGCCAGGACCGCCGCCGAACAGGTGGCACACCGGTTTGGCGTCACGCGCATTGACAATGAGACGCTGGCCCGGCTTCGCGCCGACACGACACGCACGCTTTATCTGTTCGACGTGCGCGATCCGGCCGACTACGCCGCCGGCCACGTCCCCGGTGCGGAGTCGGCGCCGGGCGGGCAACTCGTGCAGGCCACCGATCAGTATGTCGGCACGCTTGGCGCGCGCCTCGTCCTGGTGGATGACTGCGAGGTGCGTGCGGTGATGACAGCGTCATGGCTCAAGCAGATGGGCTGGCGCGACGTGTTCGTGCTGGTTGCGGGCGGCACCGAGACGACACGGCCCGCAGTTCCGGTCCTCGGCGCGAAGTCGCCAGCCGGGCGCGTCATCGACGCCAAGGCACTGTCGGCACTGCTCAAGGACAACCGTGCCACCGTCATCGACCTCTCGCGGAGCCCGGCCTACCTCAAGG
>JAFKKQ010000084.1:7630-8131 GCA_017304505.1 Hyphomicrobiales bacterium
TCCGAGGACGGCGTGCTGGCAGGGCTCGCGGTCGGCGCGAGCCCGGTCCCGGCCCATTACCTGCAAGGCGGCAACGCTGCCTGGACAGCGGCGGGCCTGCCGCTTTCGAACGAACCGCGCATGGCCAACGAACCGCTGGATTACTGGCCCAAACCCTATGAGCGTGCGGGCGATACCAAGGGCGCCATGAACGAATACCTCGCGTGGGAGGTCGACCTCCTGCCGCGCATCGCCCGCGACGGCACCTGCCGCTTCTTGAAAGACTGATAACCTCCCGGCTGACGGCCGGAGATGTTATCTAGCAGCCATGAAATTCCTCGACGAGGCCAAGGTCTACATTCGCTCGGGCGACGGCGGCAACGGCTGTGTTGCATTCCGGCGTGAGAAGTTCATCGAGTTCGGCGGGCCGAGCGGCGGCAACGGCGGCCGCGGCGGCGATGTCGTGATCGAGGCGGTGGAAGGGCTCAACACCCTGATCGACTACCGCTACCAGCAGCACTT
>JAFKKQ010000509.1 GCA_017304505.1 Hyphomicrobiales bacterium
CACCGACCTTCATGCCGAGATCGCGCAAGCCCAATGCCAAATTGATGGCGGTTGTGGATTTCCCGACGCCACCTTTGCCCGACGCGACGGCGATGATCGACGTCACACCCGGCACTCCGGTTGGCGGGCCGGCATGGCCGCGCCGGTGCGGCTGCGGTCCGGTCGGCGGGGGTGCAGCGGCCGCGCTGCCGCCTTTGCGCTCCGCGGTCAGCGTCACCATCGCCGATTGCACGCCTGGGATCGCCTTCACCGCGTCTTCGGCGCGCTTTCGGACGGGCTCCCAAGCCTGCACGGCGCCGGCATCCGCCGTGATCGAGAAGAACACCTTGCCGTCGCTGACCACGATGACGGACAGCGCGCCAGTCTGCGGCAGCGCCACCCCGTCCGGTGCAGCGACCTTGCCGAGCGCGGCAAGCACATCATCTTTGCTGACCGGCATTATTTTAATCCTCGTGCTTCAGGCCAATATCGGAGCCACCATAATCCTGGGCACGCTATGGTCAACGCCGCACCCGCAAGATATGGATCGGCCCCATGCGCACAAGGAGGAAAGCGATGGCGAAAGTGGCGTTTCTCGGGCTCGGCGTGATGGGCTACCCGATGGCCGGGCACCTCAAAACCAAAGGTGGCCACGAGGTTACGGTTTACAACCGCAACGCGGCCAAGGCTGACAAATGGGTTGCCCAATACGGCGGCAGAAAAAGTGCGACTCCAAAAGAGGCCGCCGCCGGCCAGGACTTCGTGATGATGTGCGTCGGCAACGACAACGACGTGCGCGAGGTGACGCTCGGTGCAAACGGCGCGTTCGCAGGCATGGCGAAGGGCGCGATCTTCGTCGATCATACAACCGCTTCCGCCGAAGTGGCCCGCCAACTCTATGCCGAGGCCAAGCCGCACGGTTTTGATTTCATCGATGCGCCGGTGTCGGGCGGCCAGGCTGGCGCGGAGAACGGCGTGCTCACCGTGATGTGCGGCGGTGACTCCGGTCCTTACGAGCGCGCGGAATCGATCATCGCCGCCTACGCGCGCATGTGCAAGCTCCTCGGCGGCTCGGGCTCCGGCCAACTCGCCAAGATGGTCAACCAAATTTGCATCGCCGGCTTGGTCCAGGGGCTCGCCGAAGGCATCCACTTCGCGAAAAAGGCCGGCCTCGACATCGAAGCGCTGATTGCGACGATCTCGAAAGGCGCCGCTCAGTCGTGGCAGATGGAGAATCGCTACAAAACGATGGCGGCCGGAA
>JAFKKQ010000085.1:0-590 GCA_017304505.1 Hyphomicrobiales bacterium
AACGTTGAAATCTCCAACATCCAGATCATCATCGTCGTCACCACGCTGGTGCTGATGGCGGTGTTCTCCTGGCTGGTCACCCGGACACGGCTCGGCCGCGACATGCGCGCTTGTGAGCAGGACCTGAAGATGGCGTCGCTGCTTGGCGTCAATATCGACCGCACCATTTCGCTGACCTTCGTCATCGGCGCGGCACTGGCTGCGGTCGCGGGCATCATGTACCTGCTCTACTATGGCGTGATTGATTTCTACATCGGCTTCGTCGCCGGCGTGAAAGCCTTTACAGCGGCCGTTCTTGGCGGCATCGGCTCGCTGCCCGGCGCCATGCTGGGCGGCCTGCTGATCGGCCTGATCGAGACGTTCTGGTCGGCTTATTTCTCGATCGAATATAAGGACGTCGCCGCCTTCTCCATCCTGATCGTGGTGCTGATCTTCCTGCCGACCGGTATTCTCGGTCGGCCGGAAGTCGAGAAGGTGTGACCACGTTGGCACCAGCTTCAAGCCGAAATGGACTTCCCCTCGCAGCAGCGCTGAAAGACGCCACCGTTGCGGCACTCGTTGCGCTCGGTCTGTTCTTCTTCATGATTGGA
>JAFKKQ010000085.1:613-3339 GCA_017304505.1 Hyphomicrobiales bacterium
GAGCAAGGCCACGCCGGAGCCCTCGAAATTACGACGCGCTGGCCAAGCCTTGCCATGCTGGTCGCCGCGGTGTTCGCCGGAGCGCTTGCCCGCGCGCTGCTGTTCGGGCGCGCCGCCATTCCGCTCGAACGCGTGCTGCCGGCTCCGCTCACGAAAACAGCCGCACAAATCAGCCGCATGCTGGGCCGCTTCGCCGCGCCGGCGCTTTTGATCTTTGCGCTGCTCGTTCCGGTGCTGTTCTATCAGAACCGCTATGTGCTCGACCTCGGGATCATGGTGCTGACCTACGTCATGCTGGGCTGGGGCCTCAATATCGTGGTCGGCCTCGCAGGTCTTCTCGATCTCGGCTATGTCGCGTTCTATGCCGTCGGTGCGTATTCGTACGCTCTGTTCGCAACAACCTATGGCCTGTCGTTTTGGATTTGCCTGCCGCTTGCCGGCATCCTTGCCGCATTCTGGGGCGTCATCCTCGGCTTCCCGGTGCTGCGGCTACGAGGCGACTATCTTGCCATCGTCACGCTGGCCTTCGGCGAAATCATCCGGCTGGTTCTGCTCAACTGGCAGAACCTCACGGGCGGGCCGAACGGCATTTCGTCGATCCCCCGCCCCTCGTTCTTCGGCTTGCCGTTCACGGACAGCGAAGGCTCGTTCGCCGCGACCTTCGGCCTCGCATACTCGCCGACCCACCGGGTGGTCTTCCTGTTCTACCTGATCCTGGCGCTGGCGCTTCTGACCAACTGGGTCACACTGCGGCTGCGCCGCCTGCCGATCGGCCGCGCCTGGGAGGCGATGCGCGAGGACGAGATCGCCTGCCGCTCGCTCGGCATCAACACCGCCACGACCAAGCTCACAGCCTTCGCCATCGGTGCAATGTTCGGCGGCTTCGCCGGCTCGTTCTTCGCCACCCGGCAGGGTTTCATCAGCCCGGAATCGTTCACGTTCGGCGAGTCGGCGCTGGTGCTCGCCATTGTGGTCCTGGGCGGCATGGGCTCGCAGCTTGGCGTCGCCGTCGCAGCTCTGGTCATGCTGGGCGGCTTCGAGTTGTTTCGCGAGTTCCAGCTCTACCGGATGCTGGTGTTCGGCTTCGCGATGGTGCTCATCATGATCTGGCGACCGCGCGGACTGGTCGCGACGCGCGATCCCTCGCTCTATCTCGCCGAACGCAAAGCCATCGCCGGGTCATTTGTGAAGGCGCAAGGGTGAGCGCGCCGATGGCCCCTGCAGCGCCCGAACCGATTTTGGCTGTCGAACATCTGAGCATGCGTTTTGGCGGCCTCGTCGCCGTCGACAACCTGTCCTTTGCGGCCGAGCGCGGCCAGATCACCGCACTGATCGGGCCGAATGGCGCCGGCAAGACCACGGTGTTCAATTGCATCACCGGCTTCTACAAGCCGACCGCCGGCCTGATCCGGCTCGCGCACTCCGATGGCCGCGCGTATCTGCTGGAACGCCTGCTCAACTTCCGCGTCGCCAAGCTCGCGCGCGTTGCCCGCACATTCCAGAATATCCGGCTGTTCCAAGGCATGACCGCCTTGGAAAACCTTGTGGTGGCCCAACACAACGCGCTGATGAAGGCATCGGCCTTCACCTTCGCCGGGCTTTTCGGGCTTAAGTCCTATCGGACCGCCGAGGGCGCGGCTGTCGAAAAGGCGCGGTACTGGCTCGACCGCACGGCCCTCATTCATCGCGCCGACGATCCCGCGGGCGCTTTGGCCTACGGCGAGCAACGCCGCCTCGAAATCGCGCGCGCCATGTGCACCGATCCAGTGCTGCTGTGTCTCGACGAACCGGCGGCCGGGCTCAACGCCCATGAAAGCGCGGAGCTGAACGACCTTTTGCAATTTATCCGGCGCGAGCACGCCATCTCGATCCTCCTGATCGAGCACGATATGTCGGTGGTGATGGAAATTTCCGACCACATCGTCGTTCTCGACTACGGCGTCAAGATCGCCGACGGCACGCCGAATGAAATCCGCAACGACCCCAAGGTGATCGCAGCCTATCTCGGCGTCGAGGATCAAGAGGTGGAAGCCATCGCGGAGGTCGGGCCATGACCGATCCGCTTCTGGCCGTGCGCGGCGTCAAGACGTTCTACGGAAACATCATGGCGCTCAAGGGCGTCGACCTCGACGTCAACGAAGGCGAGATCGTCGCGCTCATCGGCGCCAACGGCGCGGGCAAATCGACGCTGATGATGACGATCTTCGGCAACCCGCGCGCCGGTGAAGGCTCTATCGTTTTCGACGGCCGCGACATCACCCACTTGCCGTCTCACGAGATCGCCAAGCTGCACATCGCGCAATCGCCCGAGGGCCGCCGCATCTTCCCGCGCATGAGCGTGCTCGAAAATCTGCAGATGGGGGCGACCGTCGCCGATCCGGCCCACTTCGCAAGCGACATCGAGCGCGTCTGCGCGCTGTTTCCTCTCCTCGAGCGGCGCATGACGCAACGCGGCGGCACGCTGTCGGGCGGCGAGCAGCAGATGCTGGCGATCGCACGCGCGCTGATGAGCCGCCCCCGCCTGCTGCTGCTCGACGAGCCGTCGCTCGGCCTTGCGCCGATGCTGGCGAAGCAGATCTTCCGCGCCATTCGAGAGTTGAACGAACGCGACCGGCTCACCGTGTTCCTGGTCGAGCAGAACGCCTTCCACGCGCTCAAGCTGGCGCACCGCGGCTATGTCATCGTCAACGGCGAAGTGACGCTGTCCGGAACCGGCCGCGAGCTGC
>JAFKKQ010000085.1:3391-13142 GCA_017304505.1 Hyphomicrobiales bacterium
CTGGAGCGGCCGGAGGTGCGCGCGGCCTACCTTGAGGGCGGGCGGCGAGAGGTCGCAGGCGCTTAGACAAGCCCGCCAATGCCTCCTAGACTTGGCTCAAAACGGCCAAAGATCCACCAGGAGGAACAGATGCTTTTGCGGCAGATTGCACAATTGGCCCTTGTCGGTGTCGCCATGCTGCTGGCGCCGGCAGGCGCCACGGCCCAGACCGGAACAATCCGCATCATCGTGGGGACCGCCGCAGGGGGCGCGATCGATCCTTACGCCCGCATGATCGCGGATAAGATGCAGAAAAGCCTGGGGCAGCCGGTCATCATCGAGAACAAGCCGGGCGCGAGCGGATCGCTCGCAGCGCAATACATCGCCGATCAACCTGCAGACGGCAGCATCGTCTGGCTCGGCACGCAGGCATTCACGGAAATCCTGCCGAATCTCTTTCCCAATGCCCGCTGGTCGATCGACCAGTTTCACCCGATCATTCGCGGTGTCGAGGCTCCCCTCCTGTTCGACGCGAACCCTGCCCTGCCCGCCAACAGCTTTGCCGAATTCCTCAAATGGGCAAAAGCAAACAAGGGCAAGCAAAGCTATTGCTCGTATCAGCCGGGCACCCCATCGCACTTCCTTGGCTATCAACTCAATGAAAAATTCGATCTCGATCTCACCCACGTGCCCTATCGCGGCTCCGGCCTTCAGGCCACCGCGCTTCTTTCCGGAGAATGCTTGTTTGGCTTCGCGCAATTGAATTCGACGCTGCCGTATCTGCGGACCAACAAGCTCAAGGCGTTGGCGACCACCGGAGCCAAGCGCGATCCGGCGCTGCCGAACGTGCCGACGTTCGCCGAGCTGGGCTACCCGGAATTCACCGCCAAGGTGTGGTTCGGGCTGCTGGTCAAGGAAGGCACCCCACCCGATGTGTTGAAGCGGCTGGCCGATGCGGCAAAGGCCGCGCACAACGATCCCGACGTCCGAAAGAAACTCGAAGCGCAGGGCTTCGAAATCTCGGCCGAAACCGGCCCTCAGCTTAAAACCCAGATCAAGGAGCAGATCGTGCGCTGGGGCAAGCTCGTGAAGGCGTCCGGCTGGAGCGTCCAGGATCGCGGCGCGACCAAATAGCGGCGCAACCGGCTTACGCCCGTCGCGTCGGGAGCGGAACCCGGTCGACGTGCTCGATTTCGGTCAACAGCAGCCGCTCGGTCATGCGCGCGCGAACCCCGGCGTGCTTGGGATCGTCCCAGAGATTGTCGAACTCGCCGGGATCGCTTTGCAGATCGTAAAGCTCGCCCCAGCCGGTGCCGTGGAACACGCTCAGCCGATAGCGGCCGTCAACCAGCGTGTGAACGCGCGCCGGCTCATGGGTGCCCGGATTGGACGCTTGGTGGTCGTACTGGATGAAGACGGAATCGCGAACCGTCTGTCCATCGAATGCCGGCAACAGGCTCTTGGCCTGCATGCCGCTCGCCGGCTCGATCCGGGCGCGGTCAAGCACGGTGGCTGAAATATCCATCGTCGACGCCAGCGCGTCGGTGCGCTGGAGTCGAGTTTCAGCCTGGGGGTCGGCCCAGATAAACGGGACCCGCACAATGCTCTGATACTGTTCGGCGCCTTTGAGCATCAGCCGATGATCGCCGAGGTGATCGCCGTGGTCGCTGGTGAAGATGGTGACCGTTTCGCCGCCGCGGCCGCTGCGCTCCAGCGCCGCCAGCACCTTGCCGATGGCATCGTCGATGCAGGCGATCATGCCGCAGGTCAGCGCCCTCGCCTCCTGGGCCTCGCGGGCCGACACCGCGATGGTGTTCATGCCGGTCAGATTGGCCTTCCCGCTCTCCCGGTCGGTCATGATGTTTCGCACCAGCGCAGGCGGGGTCCAGTCGTTGCGCGAAAACGCTTCCGGCACGGCAAATTGCTCGGGCTTGTACATGTCCCAATATTTGCCCGGCGGATTGAAAGGGTGATGCGGGTCCGGAAAGGACACCATCAGGAAAAACGGCGCGTCGGGATCGGCGTTGTCGAGCCAGGTGCACGCGCTGTCGCCGAGGAACGCGGTAGCGTAAAGCTCCTCGGGGATCGCGGTGCGATACGCCTGCGGCACGGTGTAGCTGTGCGGCAGGCTGTTCTTCGGCCCGAGAAGCGCCTTGGCCTTGGGGTCGCGTCGTTCGAGCCAACGGTCATAGTCGCCGCCCGGTTCGTCGCCGTGGGCGCGCACCAGCGTCACATCGTCGAAACCATAGAACGGCGTCTTCACCCGCGCGTCCTTGCCGTCCCAGTACTCCGGCGTCTCCGCTTGACGATCGGCGCCCAGCCCGTGAAGTTCTGCAGGTGGCTCTTGCCGATCAGCGCAGTGCGATAACCGGCATCGCGCAGCAGGTCGACGAAGGTCACCGCGTTCATCGACAGCGGAATGCCGTTCGATCGCACGCCATGAACGGACGGCATCCGCCCGGTCATCAGACTGGCACGATTCGGCATGCACACGGGACTTGCCACGTGGAAGCGATCGAACACCGTGCCGCGCGCCGCAATGGAATCGATATGCGGGGTGCGCAGAACCGGGTGGCCATAACACCCGAGAAAATCGGCGCGTTGCTGATCGGTAATGAACAGAAGGAAATTCGGGCGGGACGATTTCGACATTTCGGAGTTCCGATGCGTTTGTCGTGCTAGCATCCTAACCCAATTGGATGGCCAACCGTAAAGGTGTCATGGATTCGATCTACGCTGACGAATCGCTCTTGCAGATCGCCCTGATCACCGGCGTGCTTGGCGGCGGCGCGGCATTCCTCGCCGGTCGCGCCATCGCGCAAACGTGGCGCCCCTTTTGGCACGTGCTGATATACATGGCGATGCTGGGGGCCGCGGTGCGTTTCGTGCACTTCGCGCTGTTCGACGGGACGCTGTTGTCACCGGCCTCCTATACCGCGGATACGCTTTATCTCGTCCTGGTCGGTGCTCTTGCCTGGCGCATGACGCGCGCGACCCAAATGGCGACGCAATATTATTGGCTCTATGAACGCACCGGCCCGCTGACGTGGCGTGAGCGCGCGGCCGAAGGCGAAGCGCCGGTTGGCGGCAACTCTGTGCCTCCCATGACCACAAGGGTTCCATAGAGGCCAGGTGACCAGCCCGGCGAATCCGGACAAAATGACCCCTATACGGTGATCGCGGACGGGGCGACCATGAGGTCAGAGATCCGCTACCTGAGGAGATTCAAATGAAAACGATGTGGCTTGCAGGCGCGGCACTGGGGCTCGGCCTTGCCTTTCCCGGTGCTGCGGCTGCGCAGGATATCACGATCGGCGTCGCCGGGCCGATGACCGGCCAGTACGCCTCGTTCGGCATGCAGCTCAAGAATGGCGCGGAGGCCGCGGTGGCTGACATCAACGCCGCCGGCGGCGTGCTCGGCCACAAGCTCAAGCTTCAGGTCGGCGACGATGCCTGCGACCCGAAGCAGGCGCGGGCCATCGCGGAAAAGTTCGCGAGCGCAAAGGTGCCGTTCGTCGCCGGCCACTATTGCTCGTCGTCGTCGATCCCGGCCTCCGAGGCTTACGCCGACGGCGGTGTGTTGCAGATCACGCCGGCATCGACCAATCCGACGTTCACCGAACGCAAGCTCTGGAACACGTTCCGCGTCTGCGGCCGCGACGATCAGCAGGGTACGGTCGCGGGCACTTACATCGCCAAGCACTTCAAAGGCAAGAACATCGCCATTCTTCAGGACAAATCGACGTACGGCAAAGGTCTCGCCGACGAAATGAAGAAGGCGCTCAACAAGGCCGGCGTGAAGGAACGGATGTACGAGGCCTACACGCAGGGCGACAAGGACTTCAATTCGTTGGTTTCGAAGATGAAAGCCTTCAAGATCGACGTGGTCTACGTCGGCGGCTATCACACCGAAGCCGGGCTGATCCTTCGCCAGATGCGCAGCCAGGGCATGAAAAGCCAGATGATCGCGGGCGACGCCATCGCCACCAATGAATTCTGGTCGATCACCGGACCGGCCGGCGAAGGCATGATGTTCACCTTCGGCGCCGACCCACGCAAGCGGCCGGCGGCGGCCGCCGTGGTCAAGAAGTTCAAGGAGAAGGGCATCGATCCCGAGGGCTACACGCTCTACACCTACGCGACGATGCAAATCTGGTCGCAGGCCGCCGCCAAAGCCAAGTCCACCGATGGCAAGAAGGTCGCGGCAGCGCTGCACACCGGGACCTGGAATACGGTGCTGGGGCCGATCAGCTTCGACAAGAAGGGCGACATCACCACGCTCGATTACGTGTTCTACCGCTGGAGCAAGGACGGCACCTACTCTGAAATGCCGACTGAAAAGGGCTCATAACACCGGCCCCTGATCCGGCCTTGTTTCGATTGAAGACACGCCCGCTCCGATTCCTCGGAGCGGGCGTTTCGCTCAGCCGATGGTGCCCAGTGCCGGAAACGCCTCCAGCAGCCAAAAGCTCGCCTGCGAAACGAAGCCGGTGAGGAAGGCGATGCCGGTGAGCACCAGCAGGCCACCCATCACGCGCTCGACCTGCACCAGATGACGGCGGAATCGCGCGAGGAACGCTGCGAACGGCCCCACCGCCGCGGCCGCCAGCAAAAACGGAATGCCGAGCCCGAGCGAATAAACCGCGAGCAGGCCCGCGCCGCGGGCCACCGTTTGCTCGGAAGCCGCGACCGCAAGGATCGCCGCAAGGATCGGCCCGATGCACGGCGTCCATCCGAAGGCGAAGGCAAGCCCCATCACATAAGCCCCCCAAAGCCCCATCGGCTTCGCCATTTCCAGGCGTTTCTCGCGCATCAGGAAGCCGATGCGGAACACGCCGAGAAAGTGCAGGCCCATGACGATGATGACGAGACCCGCGACAATCGAAAGCTCCGCCGACCACGCGCGGATCAAAGCGCCGATCACGCTGGCGCTGGCGCCAAGCGCAACAAAGACGGTGGAGAATCCGCAGACGAACAGCAGAGCGGCCGGCATGGTTCTGCGCCACGCACCGGCCTGCCGCTTTTCGCCCGCAAGCTGCTCCAGCGACGCGCCCGCGAGATAGACGAGATAGGGCGGCACCAGCGGCAACACGCAGGGGCTCAGGAAGCTCACAATCCCTGCGATCAACGCAGCGAACAGACCGACGTCGGGTGTCATGTCCCCTAGATGCATGGGGTGGCGCTGGCGCGCAAGCACAACAGCCGGTGCTGGCGGCGATGTGATCGGCAGTTGATCTGCTATGGTCCCCGATCCATCGTTCCAGGAGGCTTGCCGTGGCGCGAAATCTCATCACCGATGTGGCCGGTGTCCGCGTTGGCCACGCCGACGACCCAAGGCTCGGCTCCGGTTCGACCGTCGTCGTGTTCGATCGACCCGTGGTTGCGGCCGCCGATGTCCGTGGCGGCGGTCCCGGCACGCGAGAAAGCGCGCTGCTCAACCCCGCCGCAACCGTGGAGCGGATCGACGCCATTACCCTTTCGGGCGGTTCGGCCTTCGGCCTCGACGCGGCTTCCGGCACGCAGGCGTGGTTGCGCGAGCAGGGCCGCGGGTTCCAGGTGCGTGACGCGCGCGTGCCTATCGTGCCGGCAGCGGTGCTGTTCGCTCTGCTCAACGGTGGGGACGAGGCATGGGGCCGATACCCGCCCTATCGCGAGCTGGGGTATCAGGCGGCCGCGAATGCCAGCGCCGAGTTCGTGGTCGGCAGCGTCGGAGTGGGTTTGGGTGCCACGACGTTCGACTTCAAAGGCGGCATCGGGTCGGCGTCGGCCATGACCGGCGATGGCATCACCGTGGGAGCCATCGCCGCCGTCAATGCCGTGGGCTCTGCCGTCATCGGCGGCGGCCCGCATTTCTGGGCCGGCGGTTTCGAGCAAGGCGGTGAATTTGGCGGCAAGGGACAACCATCCGTCGTGCCGCCAACGGCGCTCGCCTATCGTGGCAAAGGAGGCCCCGGCGAGAACACCACACTGGTCGTGGTCGCGACCGACGCGGCGCTGACCAAGTCCCAGACCGCCCGCGTCGCAACGATGGCCCACGACGGTTTCGCAAGAGCGCTTCGCCCCGTGCATACGCCGCTCGACGGCGACATCGTATTTGCCGCAGCAACCTGCGCCCGCGAACTCGCCGATCCGGTGTTCGCGCTTTCAGAGCTGGGCGCGCTCGCAGCCGACGTCGTCGCCCGCGCCATCGCGCGCGGCGTCTACGAAGCGCAACCGCTTCCTTTTCCCGGCGCATTGCCGGGGTGGCGTGACAAGTTCGGGAATTAGGACGCGAACCGCTCCGCCGCATACGGCGCGGGGTCGCAGAACGGCGTGGCGCCGGTCATCATTTCCGCCAGCAGGCGACCGCTGGCGGGACCGAGCGTCAAACCCCAATGGGCATGACCGTAGTCGAGCCACAACCCCCGCTGGCCGGGGGCGCGACCGATCACCGGGCGTGAGTCGGCAAAACACGGCCGCGAGCCCATCCACGGCTGCTTCTCGACCTCCTCGCCGAGCGGAAACAGCGCACGGGCGGCAGGCATCAACCGGTCGAATTGTACGGGCGTCGGAGCGGCGTCGCGGTCCGCAAATTCCGCGCCGGTGGTGATGCGGATGCCCTGCTCCATCGGTGCGAGACAATAGCCGACATCGGCGTCGACGATCGGCCGCGTCAGACCGGCATTACCGCGCGGCTGGAAATGGCGGTGATAGCCCCGCTTGACGGCAAGCGGCAGCTTGATGCCGAGCGGACCCAGCACATCCGGGGCCCACGGCCCAAGAGCAACCACGGCGTCCTTTGCGTCGACCGGCCCTTCGTCGGTATCGACACGCCAGATATCGCCCGAACGATGCAGCGTGCGCGCATCGCCCTTCAGGATGACGCCGCCGAGCTTGGTGAACCGCGCCGCGTAAGCCTCGGTCACGGCAAGCGGATTGGTCACGCTTGCGGCATCCCGCCAATACACGGCATGGCGGAACACCGGCGCGAGCGAGGGCTCGAGCGCGCGTGCCTCGCCGACGCCGAGCGGCTGCGCAACGAGGCCGAACTTCTCCGCAAGCTCACACTCCCGCTTGTTGTCCTCGAACGAGCCGTCATTTCGATAGAGCTTCAGCCAGCCTTCCTTGCGAAGGTAGCGCGCGGCACCCGCCTCCGCCATCAGTGCTTCATGCTCGCTGACGGCATGCGCAAACAGCGGCCGCATGGCCTCGGCGAAAGCGATGCTCGAGCCGGTCTGGGTGTTGGCGCGATAGGCCAGAAGCCATGTCGCGACCTTCGGCAGAAACGAGAGATGATAATTGGCCTCGGGCGCGCGCTTGAGGGCGATCCGCAGCAGCGCGCCGAAGTCCATCGGGAAGGCATGCGGAAAGATCGTGTTGCCCTCGATGATGCCGGCGTTGCCGTAGGAGGTTTCCTCCCCCGGTCCGCCCCGGTCCACCAACGCGACCGCAAGTCCGCGCTTGGCGAGATGCAAAGCGGCCGATGTGCCGACGATGCCCGCCCCAAGCACGATCGCATCAGTCCGGGCCATGATTGTCTCCTTTTTCAGTCTCCTTTCACGGCTCGAGAGAAAGGAATGTCGGCGCCCAATATGTAGGCAGAGCACTCGACGACTGCCAGCACGGCTGTTATGCCGCATAGCATGGGATTCCTTGAACGGCCGGCGGCCGGTCTGGCCTTCCTTGGACGCAACGGCACCAACGCCGTCGCCATCTCGATTCTGCTCGGCATCGCGCTGCCGCCACTTGGCGCTCTCGTCCGGCCGTATTTTCCGGAGACGGTCTTCCTGCTGCTCTGCCTTGCCTTTCTGCGCGTCGATCCGGCGGCGCTGCGCGCGCAATTGGCGCGACCGAAGCTCCTGATCGCAGCGGCAAGCTGGACGATGCTGCTCGTGCCTGTGCTCGCGGGCCTGGCCTTCACCGCGCTCGATCTCGCGGGCCGCACGCCCGCCCTCCTTCTGGCCCTGATGTTCAATGTCGTGGCGCCGCCGGTCTTTTCATCGCCGGCGCTTGCCGTGCTGATGGGGTTGAACGCCGCCATCACGCTGGCCTTGCTGCTCTCCTGCGTCGTGCTGACGCCATTCGTGGCGCCGGCCCTGATCGCGGCCTTTGTCGGGCCGGCGGTCGCGATCTCGCCGGCCGCACTCGGCCTGCGCCTCATGCTGATGCTCGCAGGCGCGGCCTGCGTCGCGGCGGCCGTCCGCGCCGTTGCCGGACGGAAATGGGTCGAACGCCAGGGTGAACGCATCGACGGCCTCAACGTCATCATGCTGTTCCTGTTCGCGGTGGCGCTGATGGGCGATGTCGCGACGACCACCCTCGCCCGCCCGCTGTTCGTGCTGGCGTTGCTGGCGCTCGCCACCGCCATGACATTCGGGCTGAGCCTGCTCACGGCGCTGGTCTTCGCCCGGGCGGGGCTTCGCACGGCACTGCCGCTCGCCCACGCCGCGGGCTCCCGCAACACCGGCTTGATGCTCGCCGCCGCGGCCGGTCAGGTGCCGGATCTGGTGTGGCTCTATGTGGCGCTGATCCAAATTCCCATATACGCCGTGCCGCTGCTCGCACGGCCGCTGCTGCGGCGCCTGTCCACCGCCTCCTAGACCGGCGTTGCCCGCCCCCGCGCCCCGTGTTACCGCACAGGCCTTAAGAGGCGCCCATGCCCCGTCCGCTCCGCATCGCACCGTCGATCCTGGCCTCCGATTTTTCCAAGCTCGCCGAAGAGGTGCGCGCAATCGAGGCTGCCGGCGCCGACTGGATTCATCTCGACGTGATGGACGGCCATTTCGTGCCGGTGATCTCGTTCGGGCCCGAGGTGGTGAAGGCGCTCCGCCCTATCACCCGCAAGACGCTCGACGTGCATCTGATGATCGCGCCGGTCGACCCGCACCTCGAAGCCTTCGCCAAGGCGGGAGCGGACATCATCACCGTGCATGTCGAGGCCGGTCCCCATTTGCACCGCTCGCTTCAGGCGATCCGTGCGCTCGGCAAGAAGGCCGGGGTCACCATGAACCCGGCGACCCCGATTTCCATGATCGAACACGTCATCGATATCGTCGATCTCGTGCTCGTCATGTCGGTGAATCCGGGCTACGGCGGACAGAAATTCATCCCCGAATCCGAGGAAAAGCTCCGTCGCGTCGCGGCGCTGGTCGGCGACCGGCCGATCGACATCGAGATCGACGGCGGGATCACGGCCGACAACGCTGCGCGGGTGACGCGGGCCGGCGCCAACGCAATGGTCGCGGGCACCGCCGTATTCAAGGGCGGCCCCAGCGCCTACCGCGCCAACATCGAGGCGATCCGAAACGCCGCCGCGCAGGCGCGCGGCGACGTGGCGTAGTGGGTTTCCCCGACCGGCGACTGCCGTGTCAGCAGCGCGGGCAGCCGAACCTGTAGCTGACCGACGCGCGGACGATGTTGGCGGTCAGCTTGCCGTCGGCGCCGAGGACGATCGGCGCGCCGGGGAGACTATTGGAGAAGTCGTAGTGCTCGCGGCCGAGATCGGCGTATAGGTATTCAACACCAAAGACGACATTCGGCGTGATCTTGTAATCAACGCCAGCGCCCACGGTCCATCCGAGATGCGTCTTGCTATCGGTCAAGGTCGGATCACCGGGAGCCGTCAGGTTCGTGATACCGCCCTCGAGGCGCGCCAGCGCGAGACCGCCCGTCACGTAGAACAGGCTGTTGCCATAGGCCACACCGCCCTTGGCCCGGACGGTCGAGAACCATTTCATCTTGCCCAATGCGAAAGCGTCCTGGCTCGGGTCGCAGGCATACTTCGCAACGCAGG